>MPMU01000166.1 GCA_002238665.1 Gammaproteobacteria bacterium bin55 | reverse complement strand
CGTTATCGTTCGGCAATTTCCGCATCACCGCTGATGCCACAGTACTCTCGGCGTTTGATGTGAACGCTGGCGGTCAAGGCTATGTCGACCGACTTGGCAATCGGAATGACCGTAATGGATTTGCGCCAACCCCAGAGATACGCCTGAATCTCGGACTTAACTGGCAACGTAAACGTCACACAGCCGGGTTAACGGTTCGTTACGTGGACTCATATAAGAACGACGAGGTTGAATCAATGCCGGAGATTAGTTCTTGGACGACAATGGATGCGAGCTATAGCTACGCGTTTGAGGATGTGTTCGACGGTGAGACAACCTTGTTTGTTGGCGCGCGGAACCTGACCGACCAAGACCCACCACCGTTACCAAACGGTAGAGAAGGCGTACTACGATACAACTTACGACCCGGTTTTGACGGTTTCGTGCACGATATCAAAGGGCGAACACTATATGTTCGTGTTCGCTGGCGTTCGGGTTCATGAACTTCGGATGCCCTAAAATGAGGCCGACTCTCTGGTTATCCCACGACAAACGTCAGTTGCAAGATCAAATATTCCACTTCTTGCAACTTTAAATGGGCCGGTTTTTGAAATTTGGTTCTTTCATTTTTGCCCTGAACTGGTGTCGGCACAGAAGAAGCTAATCACTATGCTTTTTCCGTCTATTTCTTTGATGAAAGCTGAAGGATGTACCAAAGTATCGGGTCCTAGTGTCGTTTGAGTATCATATGATATGAATTAGATATAGACGCAAATGCCTGATAGTTGGACAATTCCTATGAAAATAGAACGTCCAAAAGCACCCACTACAGGTACAGCGTATCAACTAGGTAACACATTACTTCGTCTGCGAGCTGATCTACACTCTGATTGTCAAACAGTAACTCAATTTCGGGATTTGTTGGAGGCTCATAAGGAGAATCGACACCTGTGAAGTCAGCTAACTCACCTATTCTTGCTTTTCGATAAAGCCCTTTGGCATCTCGGGACTCACAGATTGAAATTGGTGTATTGACATAGACTTCGACGAAGTCTGAGACTCCGACGATTTGTCTTGCTGCCTCTCGATCGTGCTTAAAGGGGGAGATAAGTGCTACGATTGCGATTAGTCCGGCATCCGCGAAGAGCTTCGCAACCTCTGCAACTCGACCGATATTCTTTGACCGATCGTACTCCGAGAAGCCTAGATCTGCAGATAGTCCATGCCTGATATCGTCACCATCTAGGATGTAGCAGTGGTTGCCTCGGTTAGTCAGTAGCTGCTCCAGTCGATTTGCGATGGAGGTCTTTCCGGCACCGGATAGTCCGGTAAGCCAGATTACACAGGGTTTCTGACCCAATGCCTTGCTACGAGATTTCTTATTGATCAAACTAAAAGAGATGTTGAAAGGAATTGTGAAAGTTGCATAGAACAAATTCCTACGAACGTAATTTGGGGGCTGGTACGGACTCTAGGTTGCTTCAATAGGTGCTATCCGTCGCGATCATGTAGCGCGGCTTTCGGCCTCACCGATTCTCGCTGAGATTTCATCTTGATTGTCGTTTTACAGTATGACGGCACTCAGTCACTCAAATCTAGGTGTTCTATTCAGACGAGCGCAGTGCAGTGTACTCTATCCAACTCAATTGGGAAGCTCTGAGATTTTCTTGCATGGAATGGCCGTCGTTGGAAATCAACAGTGTCTGAGGATTTTCATTGGTGTACTCGCCCCAGTGAAATGCATCTTCATGAGTCGGT
>MPMU01000021.1 GCA_002238665.1 Gammaproteobacteria bacterium bin55 | reverse complement strand
TGAAAGCCAAGGTCCGAAGCCCAGGATTGGATTCGAGTCCAAATAGTAGAGAAGTCAATCACTTTATAATGTAGATATGAACAGCCCTCAACGAGTGTTTACAGGCGCTGAATGCCGTAAACTCGATCAAAGAGCGATAGATGAATTCCAAATTCCTGGAATTACACTCATGCGTCGCGCCGGACAGTTTGCTTGGCAAACCATTCAAAGACATTGGCCTGATTCAAAACACATCAAAGTCTACTGCGGTAGCGGTAATAACGCCGGGGACGGCTATATCGTCGCCGGGATAGCGATCAACGCCGGTCATTTCGTCACCGTCGAGGAAATTGGAGAGTCTCGTAACCTCAGGGGTGATGCTAAAACCGCTTTTGAATGGTATAAGGACCAATGCGATTCCGTACCGGTTAGAGCTAATGAAATCGAACCAGATGTTGTCGTGGATGCACTCTTGGGCACTGGTGTTAGTGGATCGATACGAGAGAACTATCAGATTGCCATTGACGAAATCAATGCTTCAAATTGTCCCGTTCTAGCTATAGATCTGCCTAGTGGATTGGACCCCGATACCGGCCAGGTGCTTGCGGCTCCTCCTGTGCAAGCAACGGTTACCACGACTTTTATCGGCATGAAAATGTGCCTGGTCACGGGCAAAGGTGTGAATTTTGTGGGACAGGTATTACTTTCGACATTGGGTGTTCCGGACAAGGTCTTTGAGACTGATTTTGGGATTCCGCAGATTCCCCGATCTGTATCGCTCTCAAGTCTGCCAAAACGTCTGCCGGGGAGTTACAAGAATCAATCAGGATCCATACTGGTCGTAGGCGGGGACTTGGGAACAGGTGGCGCTGCACTGCTGACGGCTGAATCGGCATTGAGAACTGGAGCGGGTCTGATTTCGGTAATCACTCGACCAGAACACGTCGGAGCATTTCTCAGTAGACTCCCAGAACTGATGGTTCGTGGTGTTAGGACTGGAGAACCAATACAGAGCTATATTGAATCGGCGGATGTCATTGCAGTCGGACCCGGTTTAGGTCAGCGGAGATGGGGAGAAACACTTCTAGACCAAATACTTGAATCGAATAAACCAAAAGTCATAGATGCCGATGCACTGAACATTCTTGCGACTCGTGAAGCAAGAAAACTTCATAACTGTATCTTGACTCCACATCCAGGAGAAGCGGCACGCCTACTGCAGTGCTCTAATGCCGATATTGAAAATGACAGAGTAAGCGCTGTCAAAGCACTGAGTCGAAAATTTGGCTGTCAAGTAGTCTTAAAAGGAGCAGGTAGCCTTGTCTCTGACCCTGAAGGTCACGTATCGATTTTGGCAGAGGCCGTTCCAGCGCTGGCTACCGGAGGTAGCGGCGATGTGCTGACAGGAATCACAGCAACAAGCCTAGCGTTGCAAACTGACCATAGAGATGCAGCAGAAATTGCGGTTTACCTTCACGCAAAGGCTGGCAAGACTGCATATGCCGCCAATCATCCGAAGGTCGTCACCGCGTCCGATATAGCAGCAGCTATTCAACCATGGTCATAAAAACCGTCTCAACTCAATCGTTAATCCTGAAATCTGAACACGCAACCCGTGAGTTCGGTGTAAAGTTATCGCGTTCTATTGATAGTGGTGTGGTTTATCTAGAAGGTTTGTTAGGCGCGGGAAAAACAACCGTAGTTAAAGGATGGTTGCAGGATCTTGGTTATGGTGGAACTGTTAGAAGCCCAACGTATACCATTGTCGAGCCTTACGAACTGGATGGAAAATCCATATTACATATTGATTTGTACAGGATTAATGATCCCGTCGAGTTAGAATTCATAGGACTGGTAGAGCAGATAGCAATGAGTGAATTGGTATTTGTTGAGTGGCCAGCTCATGGAGAGGGGGTCATTCCTACCCCAGACTACAAGATAAAGTTGGAATTTGTGCATGGAGGCCGATTGGCAACGTGCGACCAGTAATCGCATGTCGTCTATATTCCGTCGAATAGTACGCTGGGTAGTAGCGTCGCTAACTACCTTTCTAACGCTGACCGCGGTTGGCGGTGAATTGCTGAAAATTCGGTGGAATGACGGACCCACATACAGCCGAGTTGTTCTAGATATGACCGAACGCACGGCCATTAGAACCACTGAAAGTCTGGATAATCCTCCTAGGTTTTACTTAGATTTGGTGGATGCGCGCCAGGCGCGAAGCTACACCTCCCCGAGACTAAAAAGTGATCTCGTATCAAGAATTCGTGTCGGCAATCAAGGTTCCGGCATTTTGAGGGTAGTTTTAGATCTCAAGACTGATAACAAACCGAAGGTCAGCACGTTGGGACCGTACGGTTCTGTGGGTTACCGGATCATTATTGACATACCTCGAGATCATACACAACGTGAGTGCCCGAACGAACGGCCAAAGGATGTCTTGATTGTCATTGATCCAGGTCATGGTGGAGAAGATCCTGGCGCGACGGCGGTGAACGGTGTTCACGAGAAGAAAATCGTGCTGTCAGTTGCCAAGTACATGAAACAGTACTTGGAGGAGTATCCCGGTTTCAAAGGAATTCTGAGTCGAACTGGTGACTATGAGGTGCCGCTCGAGAGTAGACGGCGGCGGGCGGAGCAGGAAAAAGCTCATCTGTTTGTTTCTATCCATGCGGATGCGTTCAAGACTTCTAAACCAAAAGGAGCGTCTGTATTCGTACTTTCTAAGGGTAGAGCTAAAACCGAGCTGACTAGATGGTTGGAGAAAAATGAGAATAAGTCAGACTGGGTAGGTGGTGTGTCGAACTGGTTGAACACCGATTGTTTCAGTGGGTCAAATGCGTTACTCATTCTTAACGAAAAGACCCAGCAGGAGATGTTGGTCGAAGGCGTCGACATTGGCAAAACGATCTTAGAATCTCTAGATGTGCTTGGAAATATCCATCCAAAAGGCATTGATCGAAAAACAGGTCAATATGTCGTGTCAGATGCTGGATTTGCTGTGCTTAAAGCTACTTCGGTACCATCTATTCTCGTGGAGGCGGGATTTCTCTCGAATCCACAGGAAGGTCGGCTGTTGTCTACAACATCCTACCAAAAGGAAGTCGCAAAGGCTATAGTTAACGGGATTGTCAGGTATTTCTGCGCGAAACCACCATGGCACACAGACCTACAAACAGGAGTAAAACGGTGTCCAGCTGGCACTATGACTTACGTGGTTCGGAAGGGGGATACACTTTCCGAAATTGCTCTGCAAAACAAAACTTCGGTGGCGACACTGCGACGAATAAACAACCTGCGCCGCGACATGATTCGCATTGGGCAAAAATTAACCATACCCATCAGGTAGCCTGATTCATGGGTCGCATCCACACACTGGACCAGACCGTTGCCGACAAAATAGCAGCAGGTGAAGTAGTTGAGCGGCCGGCCTCGATTGTCAAGGAGCTGGTAGAAAATAGTCTGGATGCTCACGCCACTCAAATTCATATCTCAGTCGACGAAGGTGGGATTAAGCGCGTCCAAATCGAAGACGACGGTGTCGGTATCTACCCAGACGATCTTCGATTAGCAGTACAACGTCACGCGACGAGCAAATTACAAAATCCAGATGACTTGTTTTCTATTGGGACCATGGGATTTCGTGGTGAAGCGTTGGCGAGCGTTTCCGCGATCTCCAGGCTTTCCATTAATTCTCGGGTGGCGGAATCGGATGCTGCTTGGGAATTACAGATAGAAGGAGGATTGGAGGTTCGGTTTGGTCCAAAAGCCAGGCATATCGGTACCACAGTTCAGGTGCTTGACCTGTTCTTCAATACACCGGCGCGGAGAAAGTTCCTAAAGAAACCATCGACCGAGTTTCGGTTCATAGCTGACATGGTGCGAATCCTTGCAATTGCTAATCCTGGAGTCAGCTTTCGATTGACGCATAACAAGCGAGAGGTTGAAAATCTCGTTGCGGTGGAAGAACCTGGACTTCGGGTTAACAAGATACTCGGCGATTCATTTGTTGAAGACGCCATTGAATTGGATGTCGCGCGGCACGAGATGCATTTGTTCGGTTGGGTAGGAAGTCCTAATTTCACTAGAAGCAATACTTCGCGCCAGTTCTTTTATGTCAATGGCAGGCATGTTCAGGACCATCTGATCGCTCATGCGGTTCGCCAAGCATACAGAGATGTGCTATTCCACGGCAGGCACCCGATGTTTGTGTTGAATCTGACCTTAAATCCTCATGAAGTGGACGTGAACGTGCACCCCACCAAACGAGAAGTGCGATTTCGAGACGCCCGTAGCGTGCATGACTTCCTTATGAGTGGGATTCATCATCAGTTGCGTTCGCCTCGACCTGGAGGTGACCATGACGTCCCTGCCGAATTCGTGACTTTGGAAACGCCACCTAGCAATACGGAACTTGAGTCGTCCTATGTGTCTAGCTTGAACTTGCCGTTACCGAATCGTACGACCGTACAAACCCATTCGACGCATAGATCGCATGATGTCAGTACGGACAACTCGCCGGCCGCGGAACAGAGTGAAGTTAGAGTACCAACTGCTAATCGGGAGGAAATTCCGGCTTTAGGTTTTGCGATTGCCCAATTACATCGCGCCTATATATTGGCAGAGAATGCCGATGGGTTGGTAGTTGTCGATATGCACGCTGCTCATGAACGTGTGCTATATGAAAGAATGAAACGCGACCGAAATCAGCACCATCTTGGTACTCAGCGTCTACTCATTCCAGTCAGTGTCCACGTTCCGCCTGAAGATGCAGCTCTAGTAGAAGAGTCGAGTGAGGTTTTAGCTGAAATCGGAATCATGATGGAGCGTAGTGGACCCTCAAGTGTAATAGTTAGAGAGGTACCAGCTTTGCTGACGAACACCGATGTGGAACAGCTCGCGGTCGATGTCATTGAAGATCTGAAGGAATTTGCCACTTCCGACGCCATTACCGTGAGAGAAGATAAGCTACTTGGAACAATGGCATGTCATAGCGCTATTCGATATAACGAACATTTGTCGATCGACGAGATGAATGCATTGCTTAGAGAGATGGAGCAGACAGAGAATGCCGGTTACTGCAACCACGGGCGTCCTACTTACCGCACACAAAGTCTCAAGGATTTGGATCGAATATTCTTGAGAGGCCAATAGCTGTCCAACGCTATAGCAAAGTCTCGCTCAGATATGTTAAAGGACCGACGGATACTCATCTCGTTGATGGGTCCCACGGCTAGCGGCAAAACTCAACTAGCAATGAATCTCGCGGATCAGCTTGATGTTCGACTGATCAGTGTGGACTCGGCCATGGTTTACCGAGGAATGAACATTGGGACCGCCAAACCTTCTGCAGAGCTGTTGAGGAAGTACCCACACGAACTCGTCGATATTCGAGAACCCGAAGACGATTATTCGGTTCGAGAGTTTTGTGACGATGCCGATGAACAGGTGGCACGATCATTCAATGACGGCAAAATACCCGTGCTTGTCGGTGGTACGATGATGTACTTCAATGCGTTTAAAAATGGTCTGACGGAACTGCCTGGACATCAGCCAGACGTTAGACGAGCGTTGGTAGACCAACGGAACCGGTGTGGGTTGGATTACATGCATGCGAAATTGGCAAAGATTGATCCTACAGCTGCAGAACAGATACATCCCCAGAACTGGGTCCGGGTAGAACGAGCTCTTGAGGTATATCAGATCACAGGAAAACCTATTTCCGAGTTATGGCAAAAACAACCAAGGACGAGCGCAGTTTCCAGGCATGGGTGCAAACACTTCGAGTTTGTACTGACAGAAATTCCTCGAGAGCTACTCCATGAGCGAATCGAAACGAGACTCAACCAGATGGTGGCAGATGGTATCTGGGAAGAGATTAGGTCGCTCCGACGTCGACCTGAGCTAGCAGCTACAAATCTTTCGATGCAAGCAGTTGGTTACAAACAAGCTTGGGAGTTTTTGAACAAAGAAGAGCTTTTTGAAATATCGGACGAAGCACGCTACAGAATATTGGTAGCAACACGCCAAATCGCTAGACGGCAACTGATATGGCTACGAAAGTGGGAAGGTATTTCGGAAGAACATCGATTGCCTTGTGATCCGCCAGTAGAAAAGGTCATGCGAGCCATTGAACGGTGCTGATCTGTGCCTATAATCACCTTATATTCAGCTTGATTGAGCGCTATTTAAGCTCTGGATTTCTTTTCATCAGCAAAAACAGCCAGCCAGTAACATTAACGAGAATTCTTCTCTGTGATTACTCGGAACTAATTACGTTTCGCACCCTCAATAACTCTCTAGTCATACCACCCAACGAGGTTGGCCTTGGCCGCTGAACCTAATACGGGCATATTCTTCGATCGCCCAGATGCGGGAGAACGAGCACTCTTGCTGTCAGTCCGATTTCATCGTTCGGTGAGAGATCACGACCTTGATGAGTTATCTGAACTGGCCGTCTCTGCTGAACTGATTCCGGTTCTATCTATAGAGGTCAATCGCCCTCAACCTGATCCAGGCCTTTGTATAGGTCAGGGCAAGGTCACCGAGTTGAATGGCTTCATTGAGTCAGAAGCGGTGGGTCTGGTTATTGTGGATCATGAACTGACGGCGACGCAACAAAAAAATCTTGAGGCAAAGTGGGAAGTGAGAGTACTCACTCGCACCGAATTGATCGTAAATGTGTTCGCTTCTCGAGCCCGGAGCTATGAAGGCAAGTTACAGGTAGAACTAGCATGTTGGGAGTTCGCACGCACTCATGTGGTGCGCGGGTGGAGCCATCTGGACCGACAGAGAGGCGGAGTGAATTTACGTGGTGCTGGTGAATCACAGCGCAACATTGACAAAGGGCTTATTCAGGATCGAATTCAAGCTGTCAAGAAACGGCTGGATAAAGTGTCGAAACAAAGACAACAGCAAAGAAACCGTCGCGAATCGAATGGAATCCCAACGGTTGCACTAGCGGGATACACCAATGCTGGGAAGTCGACGTTGTTCAATCGATTGTGTCAGGCCGATGTCTACGCCGATGATCGTTTATTCGCCACGTTAGATCCTACCATGCGTCGAATTAACCTCAAAGGCACTGGTCAGTTGGTATTGGCAGATACTGTAGGTTTCGTACGCGATTTGCCGCATTCATTGGTTGCCGCGTTTCAAGCTACTTTGGAAGAAGTGCGTAAGGCGGATTTGATTCTTCACATCATTGATGTGAGTAGCACAGATCACTCTCGCTTGGAAGAAGATGTAAGAGATGTACTCAGCGAAATTGGTGCGGATCAAGTGCCTGTGATCAAGGTGTTCAACAAAGTGGATAAGTTGCCAAAGGGGACGGACATTGAGCTCGATGGCGTGTATGTGAGCGCGATTGAAGGAACTGGACTGGACGAGCTGTTGGATAACGTCCGAGAATTTTTTAAGAAGTACCGGCAGGAGGTCGTATTACAAATTCAACCTCAGGCGAACCGGATAAGGTCAAGACTTTTCGATGACAAGGTAGTAACTTCAGAAACTTATGAGGAAGATGGCAGTGTGAAGCTAAAAGTCATCCTCGAACCCAACCGAATATCGGAATTGCTGAGGATAGAAGGCGTTTCGGTGCAGGCATAGGTCCTGTTCATAAAATAGGTTTGAATATGTTGAGATTTACACATGGCGTGGAACGACGATAACAATAAAAGAGACCCTTGGTCTCAGCGAGGAGATCAGGGTCCGCCTGATCTAGACGATACCTTCCGGAAATTCCAGCAAACCATCAATTCTTGGTTTGGTGGAGGCGGACGCGGCGGGAGCGGTTCTTCAGGTGGTGGCGGCGGCAAGAAGTTTTTGTCAACTCCTTTGATTCTGATCGCGCTAGGCGTGATAGTCCTGGTGTACGCGGCATTTGGAATCTATCAGGTAGACGCACAGGAAAGAGGTGTGGTTTTCCGGTTTGGAAAGGTACTTGATGAAACAGTTGGCCCTGGTTTACACTGGAATCCACCCATCATGGATAAAGTCTCGATAGTGAACGTCACACAGGTTCGATCCAGTTCGCATGAAGGGCAAATGCTGACCGAAGATGAAAACATCGTAGGCATTAATTTGGTCGTACAGTATGTGGTCAATGACCCGGTCAAACACTTGGTCGATATTCGTTCTCCAGAAGAGAGTCTTCGACACGCTACGGAAAGTGCGTTGCGGCATGTGGTAGGAAGTTCGACAATGGATGCGGTGATTACCGAAGGGCGAGCAATCCTCGGTATAGAAGTCCAGGATCGTTTACAAACATACGTGAATCGCTACGAGACTGGTTACAGAATTGTCAAAGTCAACATTGACAGTGTTGGGCCTCCAGCAGAAGTACAAGACGCGTTTGACGATGTACAAAAAGCAAAAGAGGATGAAGTCAGGATTATTAACCAGGCTAATGCTTATGCAGAGCAAGTCGTGCCTGAAGCACGCGGTGCTGCACAGATGGCAATTGAAGAAGCCAACGCTTATCGAGATCGCGCTGTTGCAAGAGCAGAAGGTGAGGCTGAGCGCTTCAACAAGCTCCTAAAAGAATACTCTGCCGCGCCAGACATTACTCGGGTGCGTCTCTATATTGAAACACTCGAAGAGGTACTGTCGAACGTCGGCTTGATAATGGTCGATGTTGACGAAGGCAATAACTTGCTTTACTTGCCATTGGATCAATTACGTAGGCAACAACCGGTACTCAGTGGGAGTACGGCGCTGACGGATGCTTCGAGAACGTCGTCAAATACTCTTAACAATTCAAGTCAGACGGGACGAACCGGTTCGTCCGTGGGACGCTAGAGCGAAGGAGATAAAACATGGGTGTTAAATCAATTGTTGTAGTCGTTCTAGTCGTTATCTTGGGTGCACTGGCATTAGATAGCTTCTACGTCGTTAACGAATGGGAAAGAGCACTGGTGCTCCAATTCGGTAAAGTCCAACGCGAAGATGTACAACCTAACTTGCATATGAAGATTCCAATCGCGGAAGAAGTAAAGCGATTCGATGGACGCATTCTGACCTTGGACTCACCAGCGCAAAGATACTTCACGATAGAAAAGAAGCCATTGATTGTGGATTCTTTCGTGAAGTGGCGGATCAGCGATGATGTTCAGAAATACTATGAGTCCACTTCTGGAGATGAGCTACGGGCGAACAACGCACTATCTGATCGTGTGAACGAGGGCCTACGGAACCAAATCGGTAGACGTACGATGCACGAAGTGATTTCCGGTGAACGTGACCAACTAATGCAAGAACTGACAGAATCGTTAAACACAGTAATGATCACGGAGTTTGGCGTAAACGTCATTGATGTCAGAGTCAAGCGAATCGACCTACCTGAAGAGGTATCCTCAGCTGTATTTCAACGAATGAATTCTGAACGGGAAATCGAAGCTAAGCAATATCGCGCAGAAGGAAGCGAAGTCGCACAAGGAATTCGAGCGGATGCTGAACGCGAGTCAATTGTCATCGAAGCTGAGGCGTATCGCGAAGCTGAACAGATTCGAGGAGACGGAGATGCTCTGGCAACCAGCATCTACGCAAGTGCGTACGGTCAAGACGAAGAGTTTTACGACTTTTACCGAAGTTTGAACGCCTATCAGTCTGTATTCGACCCGTCGAGTGGCTCGTTATGGGTGATTGACCCCTCCAGCGAGTTCTTTAAGTACCTGACAGAAAAAAAGTAGATTAACGGCTTGTCAAAAACGGAGAGCGTGCCAGCCACGCTCTCCTGATGCCTTGACGGCCCTATTCCTCTAAAACCTTTTTTCAACAACAATAGTCTGTAGATGTGTGCTTGCGCGGTAGTCCTTGGTCTTCAATGGGGTGATGAGGGCAAAGGTAAAGTCGTTGACTTGGTCGCCCAACACGCGGATGCGGTGGTTCGGTTTCAGGGTGGTCATAACGCCGGACATACCTTAGTCGTCAAAAACGAAAAGTTCATTCTCCATCTCATACCTTCTGGGATACTCCACGATGGTGTGCAGTGTTTTCTAGGTCAGGGAGTGGTGATTTCCCCCGACGCATTACGTGGTGAAATCATGGAACTTGAAAGCAGACTGGGACCTATCCGCGATCGAATCTCTATTCATCCAGCCTGTTCGATTATTTTGCCTAGTCACATAGAGCTTGATTTAGCTCGTGAACACGCAAAGGGAGCCACCAAAATCGGGACTACAGGTAAAGGAATCGGTCCGACGTATGAAGACAAGTACGCTAGGCGTGGAATTCGTATCGGAGATTTGTTCGATTGGGAACAATGTACTTCTAAAGTGCGAGATTTGGTGGCATACCACAATTTCCTTCTAGAGAGTTACTACTCGACTAAAACCGTGGACATCCACGGTGTAGAGGACCAACTTCAACAGTTTCGGCAATTTGTAGAACCGATGGTCCGGGATACTACGCAAGCACTTCGAGACCTTCGGGATAGCGGTAAAAGTATCGTGCTAGAAGGAGCACAGGGTGCGTTGCTTGATATTGATTTGGGATCGTTTCCGTATGTGACATCGTCTCACACTTCCATAGGTGGAGCGATTACAGGATCCGGCTTGCCGCCTCAGAGTATTGATCAAGTGTTAGGTATCGCCAAGGCCTATACCACGCGCGTTGGTAATGGTCCTTTTCCGACCGAGCAATCCAATGAAATTGGCAAACTAATGCATTCGCGTGGAGCCGAGAAAGGTGCGACAACTGGTCGAGACCGACGGTGTGGATGGCTGGATTTGGTTGCTTTAAAAAGCGCGGTTAAGGTGAATGGTGTGACAGAGCTATGCCTCACAAAATTAGATGTCCTAGACGGTTTTGAAAGCGTGATGGTTTGTACAGAATATAAGCAAGATGGCGATGGTTCGTCAAGTGGATATTCGAGTAAAACAGATTTAAGTCGGGTAAGTGCCTGCTATACGAAACTTTCAGGTTGGTATGAATCAACGCACAATCTCACCGAGTTTGCGGCATTGCCAAAAAATGCCAAGAAGTATCTTGAGTTCATTGAGAACTGCATAGGAGTACCAATCAAAATGGTTTCGACTGGCCCGTCACGTGCCGCGACCATAACGGATCGCGTCTAATTTTCCGGCGATAGTTTGACCATTTAGCTTTTGTTTGTTCTGAAAAGTGTTTGAAAATCAATGAGTTTCGGTGGAATAAGCGACGATCTTCGGTGTTGTTTCAGGACATCCTCGAAAGTAGCCATCGGTTCATTTCACTATAGAATTGAGCTATGCTGACTCAAGACCTTCTGGATATTCTTGTTTGTCCAAAGACGAAAACGGAATTGATTTATCAGAAGGCGCAAGGTGAGCTGTGGTCCGTTCAGGCACGTCTTGCCTATCCAATTCGAGATGGGATACCTGTCATGATTGAGAGCGAAGCGCGTTCGCTCTCCGACCAGGAAATAGAGGAGCTCACCTAAAATAGAGACATTGCTCACTTCTGTTCTAGGAAGTGTCGTACTGTCCACCGGAATCAATGAATAAATCTGCGATCAATATACGTAGTCCTATGCCTGATGTGGCTATGGACCACCACGAGGAGCCGCAAGGTACCATCGATTGGGTAGGGATGAGCGAAATCTCAGCTCCACTTCGTTTTCGTGATGAAGACAAAGTCACAGATCAGCAGTGTGCGATTCAGGTTTATGTCAACTTGACGGATGCCCATGCGAAAGGCATTCATATGTCGAGACTTTATCGAACCATTGGGACATACGAAACTGATCAAGCACTAACTCCCGTCCGACTCGCACACCTTCTAGACGACCTACAAGCATCTCACAACGACGTGTCTACGAAATCCTACATTGAGTTTCGATTCGATTACGTCCTTAAACGATCTGCGTTGGTCACGGACCATTCGGGTTGGAATAAGTACCCGGTTTACATTCGGGGTTCGAGAGAAGGATCCAAAATCGTGATTGATCTTGAGTTTTGGGTGCACTATTCGAGTACCTGTCCGGCTTCTGCGGCATTGTCGCGTCAGGCAATACAACACCAGTTTGATGTTGATTTTGACTCAGATGGATTAATTGACAAGGCGCAAGTCTTTGACTGGCTGGGAAGTTCCCATGGAATTGTCGCTACACCCCATGGTCAAAGAAGTGTTGCTAAAATACACACGAAGCTGGATGAGCGATTGGAGTACTTTCCGATCACCTCGTTCATCGACTCGGTAGAGAATGCACTGGGCACACCCGTTCAAACCGCAGTCCGTCGCAAGGATGAGCAGGAATTCGCCATCCGTAACGGTCAGAATCCAATGTTTTGTGAGGATGCAGTTCGTAGACTCAAAGATTGTTTGGACCGAGAAGAACGAATCCTGGACTTCCTAGTGCGCGTGGAACACTATGAGAGTTTGCACGCACATAATGCGGTAGCCATCGCCACAAAAGGTATTACCGATGGTTTTTCAGCTATTCCTTGACGATCTAACAACCGAATAAGTATTGGTGCCGAGAAGAGGACTCGAACCTCCACGGGGAAATCCCCACTAGTACCTGAAACTAGCGCGTCTACCTTTTCGCCACCTCGGCATACTGAAATTCGTCTCCGGATCGACGAAATCAATGGTGAGGGTTCAGAGGATGCAATTTTAATGAAGCGACCGATTCACCAATGCTTGCATGTGATGCAACACTAGGAAGTTGTGTACTTGACTTCGCGGCGATGCATTATCTCAGCCAGTCAAGAAAAGTGGATGGTGGTTCGAGGACCTCTCTACTTCTCTGCAATCCCGCGCCTACTGATAATCAGCTCAAAATTTGGATGATAAAGACCCACTTACATTCTTTCACGATAGAACCCGATATGGGACTACATTGAAGGATTTTAAAATGTGTATAAAAAAACATTAAAATTAGAACATCAAGTATTCATATATACGGGTATACATAAAACATGAGTAGAGAATCTAAGTCAATTAGAAGCAAGACAGCTAGAAAGCAACAGCAGAATTCTGATGCGCGGGCAGTTAAGAAGAAGTATCCGCGGCGGGTGCAAAACGGTATTGTGGGATTATTGTTTATGGACCGTGGACGTCCATATGCCAAACCGATTCTGTCCGAAATTAAGGAGGAAGTTCTGGTTCAAGACGCTCATCGTTTCCAACATGGTGACGTGGTGATAGTCGATGGAATAATCCGAAAGAGCGGCGCTTATCGGGGGAAAGTCAGTCAAAAAATTTCAGGTGCAAATACGCTTGATCTTGCCGTCAATACGGCCTTGCTGGCTAAGAAGCGTTCTCGTACGTGGTTAAGTGCAATTGAGGAACAGAAGTTTCCTAGCACTGTTGATCAGGAAGATATTAAGGGTCGAGTCGATCTGCGGTCATTACCTCTGGTCACGATTGACGGGCGCTTTGCCAAAGATTTTGATGATGCAGTCTATGCGGAAAGCCTTCCAACAGGAGGCTGGAAGCTGGTTGTTGCCATAGCCGATGTTGCACACTACGTCAAGCTCAATTCAGAGCTTGATCAGGAGGCAAAGAGTCGCGGATTTTCAGTGTATTTTCCAACTCGCGTGATACCAATGCTCCCCGAGCAGCTCTCCAACGGTATTTGCTCCCTGGTGCCAGGAGAGGACCGTCTTGCAATGACTACGGAAATGGTCATTGATGAATCTGGGGTAGTAAAGCAGGTGAGCTTCCAAGAGGCGGTGATTAGGTCGCATGCTCGTCTTACCTACGGTGAGGTCAATCGACTTCTGCAGACCGGAGATGAAAACAAAGTTCAAGATGCTTCTATCCGAGATTCACTGTATTCTCTAAAGAGCTTTTGTGAGAAACGATTAGAGCTAAGAAGCGAGCGCGGCGGTCTTGATTTTGACATTCCAGAGGCATCGGTTCAAATTGAGAATAACGAGCCGACAGGTGTCTATCTCACGGAGCGAAACTTTGCACATCAAATGATTGAAGAAGCGATGGTGCTTACTAATCAGGTGGTAGCTGAGAAATTGGCTCAACACTGTAAACCCATGTATCGAGTGCATGAGCCACCGGATGAAGAATCTTTGTATCGAGTGGGAAATCAATTCGGTATGAAAAATCTGCCTAGCAAAATCGAAGAATACCGTGAGGGACCACTCCAAATGTTCTTCAAGGATTTAGCAAAGAAGAAAGGAAATTCACCGTTTTGGAACTTTCAGTTGGTTAAGAATCTACCGCCAGCACGATATTCCTTTACGAATCAAGGGCACTTCGGTCTCGCGTTGGATCAATACTTGCACTTCACCTCGCCGATAAGACGCTATTCAGATTTGTACAACCATAGGCTACTTAAGGATGTCATTCACCAACGACCTATCGAGCAAGATGAGGAGGAGTTAACCTCATACTCGGAACGCCAATCCAACCTCGAACGCGAGATTGACGAAATGAGTAGATACGTCGACCGGTGGCTAACTTGCAAATGGGTTGAAAGACGTATTGGTACGACTGATACAGGGATAGTGAGTGGTGTGACTAGCTTTGGTCTATTTGTCGATTTGGACAAACACTTGACGTCTGGGTTAATCCATATATCCAAACTTGGGCATGAGTACTACGAACTTGAAAACGAGAAGTTAGTGGCAGAGTGGAGTGGTGCTACATACTCACTTGGGGACAAGCTCAAAGTGTGGATTAAGTCTGTTGATCCGATACTAGGGTACGTTGACTTGGGATTGCGTAGGGAACACGAAGAAACCGCGTCGACACGAAGATAGAGTTCTGAGCGGGTCTATCGACAGTTCACTCAATTTGGATTCTGCTAGTCGGAACTAACATTGTGGATTTACCTTTTGGCACAGTTCGGGGATGAATAGCCGAGATCGGCTTACCGAACTTAATTTGCCAATTTGTAAGAAATTCGCTTAATGTCAATATGATATACACTCATTTCAACTTGGCAAACCACGCTCCGGATAAGGATGACAGTAGACAGTCCTAATGTGCCTCAATATTTAGTTGGGACCCTGAAGAAGTCTGGTAAAAGGCCTTATGTTGAGCTGGTACTTCCTGAAATTCAGTGCATCCCTGATGGTTATAAACAGAAGGTAGATGTACAGGACGAACACGGGTTTGAGGAAGGGATGCTCGTGATGGTAGGGTCCATCCGGGAGCACGCACATACGAAACAGAAACTAGTGGGCGTCATTGAAGAAAATCTTAGTGGATACGAGAAAAAGAAGCTGCTTCGTTTCGCGCGAGTTTTGTTCGGTCGAGATCCTTTAGTTGCAGAAGATTTACTTGGACATTACATAGGTTCGTCGTTGACGCCTTTGAGAGCAAGGGCTAGAACAGATCTTTGTGACCTGCCATTCGTCACGATAGACGGCCCCACTTCGATTGTGCTCGATGATGCAGTTTTTGTGAAACGCTTAGCAACTGGCGGATGGAAGGCTGTGGTTGCAATCGCAGATGTAGCAGAGTATGTCTATGCAGGAGATTCGATTGATCAAGAAGCCGCTCAGTTAGGTACCTCAGTCTATCTGCCAGGTTGCGTAGTTCCTCTATACCCCATGGCGATGATTGAGGACTTTTGCTCGTTGCTACCAACACAGAAACGTCCGGCAATCGTATGTAGTCTGGAAGTGAGTTCCGAAGGTACCTTGGTCAATGTTGAGATGTACGAAGCCAGCGTCCGGTCACGAATGCAACTTGACTACGACAGCGTTGAAGGATTCTTTATCCATGGTGCACTAGAGAATATTGAAGATGAGGAAGTTAAGACCTCATTGCAGGAACTACAGCACCTGACTAACAAACTGAAGATAAACCGGATTCGACGAGGCGGATTGGAATTTGCAGACGGTGAGAGCCTATACGAGAATGAGTATGCCCGAACAACAGAGAGGGATGTATCTAGCGACAATTTAGCACTCAAGGCGATTGCGGAGTTGATGATTTTTACGAATTACGCCGTCGCTAACTGGGTCGAGAATCGATGCCAAGGAAGTTCGAAAAGTCTGCCGCCGTTGTTCCGCGTTCAAGCCGCCCCTACCAGAGAATGTCTCAGAGATCTAGTTCGGGCTGTCTCGTACAAAGAACTAGACGACATGTTCTACAAGAGTGGTGACCGAAACATACGGCGCGTTTTTGCTGACATCGTTGATTCCTGTAGGACATCTCGAATGTGGCTCAGAGACCTACGAGAAGTGACAAAGGTTCTGAGAGCAGAGTATTCAACCACGCCGAACTGGCATTTTGGATTGGCATTGGACGTTTACATGCATTTCACCTCTCCGTTGAGAAGGTATTCAGATCTCCATAACCAACGAGTAGTGAAGAAATTACTGCGCGATGAGAATTCAGCAGATTCCTTTCTGTCAGGCGACGAGTTTGCGAATCACCAGTCCAAGAATGCGTTGAAGGGACAGCAAATCACCCACTTTTTAAGTAATTGGCTCATGTGTAGCCGGGCACAACTAATTCAGAACAAGAAATACACTGGTGTCATTGTCAACTTAACTGAAGATGGTGTGTACGTGGACTTTGATCGGTATGCAGTTCAAGGTCGCATCTATGTAGGTGATTTACATCCCGAGGATCGCTACGTGTTAGGTGAAGATGGGCTTGTCGGTGAGGCAACACAAGTTGCGTTCCGTATAGGAGATCAGGTCAGCGCGATGGTGAAAAACGTGAATACTAGTGAACTCCTCGTCGATCTAGCGCTGCTAGGTCACGCGACAAACTAACTCCATCTAGAGTCAATACAGAGTACCTAATGTCTTCCGTTTATGGCTATCACTCTGTCAAAGAGCAACTACTCAACGCTGCAAACCAGGTACATCGATTAGTGGTTCTGCAAGGGTCGCATGATCGAAGGCGTTCAGAGTTAGTATCACTCGCAAAGTCTCATTCGATCCGTGTCCAGTACGTAACACGTCAGGCTCTCGACCGATTGTGTAAGGGGGACAACCATCAGGGATTGTTGATAGAGATTCACGATATCAGACTGCGGACTGAACAGGAACTGAAACAGAAGATTGAAGGATTGCAATTTCCTCTTCTGCTCGTATTAGAAGATCTGCAAGATCCAGGAAACGTGGGTGCATGTTGTCGCACTGCTAGTGCGGTTGGGATAGATGCGGTGATTCTGCCAAAGAATCGCTCAGGGACGTTAAATGCCACGGTCCTGAAGACTTCCAGCGGTACGACGAAAGATCTGTTTATCGCACAAGTATCGAATCTAGTGCGACTCATGACGTGGATGAAAGAACAAGGTGTGTGGGTCGTTGGTACAACGGGTTCAGCCAACCAGTCGTATTTGGATGTCGACTATGCAGGTTCCATTGCCATTGTTATGGGCAATGAGGAAAGTGGACTACGCAAATTAACGAAAGATGTTTGTGACTACCTGGTGCAAATTCCTGTTAAGGAATCTGTCGGCAGTCTGAACGTGTCAGTGGCAACAGGGGTAATGTTGTACGAAGCACTAAGGCAGAGAAATTCAAAGTAGAGCCGCTACTCAACTAGCGCACCTGGCACTCAAGCAACATGTCGAGCTAGGTGTTTGGATAGTTGAGATCTAAAGAATTGAGAGGGATGTCCGATTGTCTGCTAGCTGTCTTCGACAGGGAGTGGGGGTTGTGACAACGGTGCTCTTCGTTTTCTCTGTCCTTCTTTATCGCCTGTATCACCGTAGTATGTGCTGAGGTAGTCAAGGATTCGCTCTTCTGCTTGGCCAAGATCCCACAGTTTTTCCTTAGCCTGCATACGCCGTATGGCTTGTAACCACTGATCTTTGCTAAGTTGTTGCTGTGTCAGCATTCGCGCAGAATGACATGCCACACAATTGTTTCTGACCTGTATCCAGTTCTCTTCGGCATCTTTGAATAAGCCAGTAAGGGGATCAGTTTTTATGACTTCTGCTTCTTGCGCAAAGCAAACTGTAGATAGCGCAATTATCAAGAAGCTAGCTGACGTAGACAGCAATTCGGTGGCACGCATTGTTTAGATAGCCTTTTGGATTCCATCCTGGTAAAACCATTGGTTGGGCTACGCCACTCGCATCAATGGCTCGTGCCCAAACCTCGAAATACCCTTCAGAAGGAAACTCGATATCGTAGTCCCAGTTTTGCCATGCTAGTCTGTTGACTGGCGGTTGCAGTTCAGCGGAGTGCCAAGTCTGTCCAAAGTCGATAGACAGCCGTAAATCTTGAACAACCGAATGTCCAGACCAAGCGTGTCCATGCAAATGTAGTGGTTCTTCTTTTAAATGTTGAGTACCGCTTCTTGGCTGGGTGATCAGAGACTTCACTGGCATCGCATGAATAATGCACATGTTATCGACGCTCACTTCAGCGCCAGGAGCTACGGGTTCGCAAGGTACACGGTACGACGGACTTGCCATCTTTGCACCGTCGTGGACCCTGTCGCGGATAGAAATTCGATTTATCCACTTACCCGAAACTGACCCTGGCCATCCTCCGATAACTAATCTCAAAGGATGCCCATTCAGTGGATGTAGATCCTCACCGTTCATCCCCCAGGAGATCATGGATTCTTCTTCTAACGCCTTTGAAATCGGAACACCTCTTGAAATTGGCTCGCGAGTTTTGTCACCACTAAGGTGTGTGTCTGCGCTGTGATAGGCAACGTATACGGCATCATCGGAATAACCACAATCTTCAAGAACATCCTTCAACCGTATACCGTCCCAGATTGGGCAACCTACCGCGCCTAGTGTCCATTGATTTCCAGACACTCGTGGATCAAATTCAGCTCGCCCGTTTCCGCCGCACTCCACAATCAGCTGCCGGCTGATGTTCTTAAAACGACTTTTCAGATCGCTTATCAAGTAGGTCTTGGAGGATTGAACTGACTCGCCATCAACTGTTAGTGTCCAAGTATCGAAGTTAACAGACTGTGGTGGAATGCCATTATTTCGGACGAACATTCGATTGATCGGCGTAATGTCGTCGTTTAGGAGATGAGGAGGTGTTTCCGCATTGATTGGATGGTCGCTCAACAGTCGTAACCCGTCTTTTCCTTCTATTGTGAAGGTTTCGGTAGGGGTGGTGGAGAGAGCTGGAGCGGATTGATTGGCACCCTGGTTGGAATATACGACCGATGCTCCTAAAGTAGCCGTGGCCGATGCCAGTCCTTTCACAAAGCCTCTTCGACTAAGTCCCTGATTGACTCTGTCCCGATTTTCCTGGTCTACTTTCTCTAGGTCTGTCGAATCGGATGATCCAAGGTGTCTGTCTTTTTGAGTCATCTCGGTAACCTGAACACATGTAATCAGCGTTCGAAATTCGTGTGCTAATTGATCAAGAGTCTCTGAATTCTAGAAGGTACAGTCCGTTTGTCTCAAAGGGTTTAGAATGGCACGACTGCACTGTTATTCGTTGCCAAATGTGTAGTCTCCAGAGGTCGTTTATTCGGCTTGAAAAGCGACTTTACTTGATTTTTTTATTTCACCTTGAGATGTTTGGATCACGTATTCTGCGGATCGGGATTAATCTTTCTAAAATTGAATCAGGACTTCGGTCCAGAATCCATTCACTCCTTGTTACACGTCTTATTACATTCTTGGACGGTAGCAAACCCTGAGGGAGCATCCTATGCGACACTATGAAATTGTGATACTGATCCATCCGGATCAGTCTGAGCAAGTTGGCGGCATGATATCTCGATATCGTGCTACGATCGAACGTAACGGCGGCGTACTCCACCGCATCGAAGATTGGGGACGACGACAATTAGCGTATCCAATCAAGAAGATCGTCAAGGCACATTATGTGCTTATGAACATTGAAGTCAATCAAGAAACACTGGACGAGATTGAGCAAGGCTTCAGATTTAATGATGCAATCATCCGAACCATGGTTCTTTCTCGAAAAGAGGCAGAAACTGGATTGTCAAAGATCTATGCGAAAGAACTAGAAGATCAAGAGAAGGAACGCGAACGAGACCGCAAGCGCGAAGCAGATCTGGAGGCGCGTAGGCGAGCACGGGAAGCTACTTCAACAGAGAAGACTGAGGGTTCTGAAGAATCGAAAGAACCAGTGGAAGCGGAATAAGGAATCAATATGGCAAGGAATTTTCAACGCAAACGGTATTGTCGATTTACCGCTGAAGGCATTAAGGAAGTAGATTACAAGGACATTGATCTACTTGAAGATTTTCTAACCGAGACAGGCAAAATCGTCCCAGCTCGGATTACAGGAACATCAGCCAAATATCAACGACAGTTAGCAAGAGCCATTAAACGAGCACGTTATCTTTCTTTGATACCGTACACTGACCAACACAAGATGGCGTAATTGCTATGCAGGTTATATTGCTAGAAAAAATTCAAAACCTCGGGGACCTTGGAGATGAGGTAAACGTCAAAAGAGGTTATGCACGGAATTTTCTATTACCCAACCAAAAGGCCTTGAGAGCAACTGACGAGAACCGTACGGTTTTTGAGGGTCGTCGAGCTGACTTGGAAGCCGCTGAGCTTGAAAAGCTCAAAGGTGCTGAAAAGCGTGCCGCTCAATTAGACGACTTCAATGTTACGATCCTTGCGAGGGCTGGTGACGGTAACCGCCTGTATGGTTCTGTGGGATCGATCGAGATCGCACGAGAACTGAGCGCTCTAGGTATCGAGGTCCGAAGACAGGAAGTGCTTTTGGCTGAGCCGATTCGTGAGTTAGGAGAATACGAGGTCAATATCCACATATTTGCTGACCTTGTCAAGACCATCACGGTTTACGTCGAAGCTGACTAACCGCGCACAATGCGATTTGAGGACGTCCTCGGATCAACGCGGTCACCAGTCTCAGACTAGGGATATTGGTGGATTGTTGCGAGTTTTCTAACGGAAGACTTCCTTTTGAGTTTGTTTTGCTAAGCGATTTGGTAGCGTTCCGGCAGACCCATTTGAGCTAAACCACGTCTGCTAGGCACGAGAGTGGCTGGGAGATTAGCACCAAGGTCTAAGAGAACATGTAAGTCCTATGCTTAACAGTAGTGTTTTACTGATACGACTCGCTAAGTCCGCTTTGTTGGTTTGCTCAGTGACACAAAACCAACTGAATTCCAAGTATCTTGTCGGTGTGAGCGTGTTAAGAGTAGGTGATCTAACGAGAGACTGGTATGCTTTAACGTGAAATGCAAGTTCCCGCGTCTTTAAAGTAAGCGCGCACATGTCGTGTGGGAAGTTGGAAACGATCCCAATACTCTAATCTGATAAATCTAGTTCTATGCAAGCACCCACAGATGGCAATGTAAATTCGACATCGTCTCCAACGATTAATCCCTCGATTGGTCACGCGTTTCCGTATTTCATTCCACTTCTTGCATTCCCGTGTCTGATTCTCGCTTCTGTTTATGGGGGCGAGTGGATCGCGTTACCTCTAACTTACTTGCTTGTCACCGGGTTCTGGGATCGCTTCTTCGGCAACGACAAACGTAACCTCGACGCTCGTTACACTCCAGAATCTAAGTTATTCCTGTACTCAGCTGCACTATTTATCTGGGCAGTTGCGTGGATGATCACATTGGTCGTGGTTCTATACGAAATATTTGTTTCTGGCCATCTAGCTCTCTGGGAATCTGTATTGATCGCAATTGCATTGGTCTGCGTAGGTAGATTGACCTACGTCGCCGGTCATGAACTGATCCATCGTCGTTCGCTTTGGGAACGCCGACTTGGTGAGTTTCTTTTCGCGTCCGTTTCCTATCCACACTACTCCGTGGAACACCTATATATTCACCATGCAAAAGTAGGCACACCTGCGGACTCTGGGTCCGCGCCCAAGGGTCTGAGCTTTTGGAGCTATTTGCCTCGTGAGCTCAAGGATGGATTAATCGGAGTGTACCGAGTAATCCGAGATAATCTAGCCATCCGCCGCAGGTCGTTCCTGCACTACACAAACCCGTTCTGGCGGTTTGCCATTCAATTGGCAGTTTGGTATGCCATCGTGTTCTATCTGGGAGGTTGGTGGGCACTCCTACTCTATCTGGTGTTGTGTTTCTGCTCCTTGGTTTATGCGAAAGTGATCAATTACGTGCAGCACTATGGCTTGAGACGAGTCCATCTACCCAATGGAAGATATGAAAGGGTAGGTCCCCAACATTCCTGGAGCAGTAGTTATCGTCTTACAGACAAAACCTCCTTCAACATACAGCGGCATGCAGATCATCATTCGGTCGTTACTCGGCACTTTGCAATGCTGCAACACTTTGATGATGACAAATCTCCTGCACTTCCTAGCCACTATCTGCGTTTGGCAGGAACCACTCTTTTCCCGAAAAAATGGTTTGCTTGGCTCGATCCAATAGTCGATGCGTGGCGAAGCAAGAACCATCCGGACATTGAGGACTGGCGACCATACGACAGCAAAGTGACGATGGCACTTCCAGATGCGTTTCAGATCATTGAAGAGATTTATGCCAAGTCACCGCGAGCCGCTGAGTGGATGGAAGATTCCCACTCTTTGATTCGAAGTCTGGAAAGCAATGAATTCAAGAATCTAGATCTACCTGCTGGATTTGGTCCGGACGACGAGTTTGAAAAGATTGCTCGAAAGGGTCTTGCTGTGGTCTACTGGCTTTACGAAATGACAGTTGAAGAAATGAAGTTGCAGTTGGACGAATACCCACACCAAAATACCGCGGAAGCAATCGACATTGCCCGTCAATGGATCAACGAGAAGGTCTTTCAAGTCGGTATTCACGTGATGCGGGAGAGCTTATCGGTTTCCGAATCGCAGATTGTGCTGACTAATGTCGCTGATGCCGCTATTTCATTCGTACTTGACAATATCGTGCTGGATTTCGGAAAACCGGCCTATGGGAGTGCGGTAGTGCTGACTTTTGGTGAATTGGGTAAGCGCGAGGTTGTTCCAGGCATCCAGCTAGAACTAACGTACTTATACGATAACGATTCTGCGGCATTGAGCCGGAAAATCGGAGCTCGCTTCATCAAGTTGATTCGACGTCTCAGTCGAAATAATCTGCTATTTGCGGAGGTGCAGAAAAACTCTGAACTGGTCAATATGCACTCATTAGCTGAATTCGAGGCATTTCACACACCCAATGAAACTCCGGAGGAGTTACTTAGGCTGACTTCTTCTCATGTCATCGATAGCTCAGGGTCACAAGGATTTGTGAGCCGTGTAAAAATCTTGATCCATCAGACCTTGATGAATAGCTATGCTGGTCGTGCACTTGTAGAAAGATTGTCGCATCCACAGAACATCAACGGTGACAGTGAACCTGTGACTGATGAAGCATTGAAGCACGCTAGCGACAATCTAGAAAACTTCACCCGCAAGCTTCTTATTGAAAATGCCAGAGAATTCGTGAATCTCGATGCTACCGATTCCGTTGCGATCATTGAACGAGCACAAAATGTGCAATTGCTTGATCCCGCTAACTCAGATGCTTTACTAAAGTCTGCAAAACTATGGCGTGACTTTCGAGGTATACGTAGCCTCCTGCTTCAATCAGATGACAAGCTGAAAGATGCTCCCGAGAATGTCAAAGAAACATTGGCAAGAGCTTGTGGCCAGGAGGATTTTCAGGCCCTACAGAAAGCACTCCTAAGCGATATGACTGACTCGTTTGACCGGATCCAGACTCTGAGTTCGAGTGCCAGTGCTTGAATTATCGAGCGTTTTAACTGATAACGATTAGCTCAAGTCTTTGACCGTTCATCCTCAACAAGAGGACACGGAGGATTTCTGAATCCTTGAGCTATGCCGGAGTTTTACACAGGATTTTGAAACTTTTCCACGAAGTTTTCCACTCTGTCTGTGGATAACTGACGTGGCGGGTGGGACATAGATTTGAGCGTCAGATTTCCGCGAAGTAAATCTGCAAAAGAAGCGTTTTCTGAAATCGAATAGCAGTAAACTAAAAGACGATTTCACCAAGTAATTTATGTCTAGACAATTTGATCACGGCGATAGCACGCCAATTCCTCTTTCCACCCCAAGTTTTTCTCGTAATCAGTTGCCGCACAATCAACTTGCCGAGGAAGAAGTGCTTTCCTCTGTCATGCGAGAACAGAGCTTATGGGACTTAATCGCTGGGGATCTGAAGGCAGCGGATTTTTTTGACGTACGACATGCGCTGATATTTGAATGCATTGAAGGATTGGCAGTAGAAGGTCGGAAATACGGTCTCGCTGAAGTCGGTCTTCAGCTCCAAAACTTGAACAAACTGCACTTGGCTGGTGGCGTCGAATACCTTGAGCAGCTTTCTTTCTCATCCAATCTGAACCTTAGTTCGAGCATTCAGAGCTCTGTTGAAGAAATTCGCAATAAATCTTTGCTTCGCAAAGTCTTTGACGAGAGCAATCGAATCTGCACGCTGATACAAAAAAGCCTCACACGCGAAACCGACGAAGTCTTAACAGAAGTAGAAGAAAGGATCACGAATCTCACTCAAACTACCAACTACGACTTGGACCGTATCGGAATGGACCAACACCTGCGTGAGGTGGTAGAAGAGCTAGATTACATTGAACAACACAATCAGGCTCGAAGAGGAGTTCAGACAGGTTACATTGGCTTAGATGCTAAAACCAATGGATTCCTGAAATCGTCACTTAACATCATCGCAGCGAGACCAGGTGTTGGTAAAACAGCCATGGCTATCAATCTTGCCGAAAAACTGATGATGAACGAAGACGCGACCCCTATTCTGTTCTTTTCGATGGAGCAACCTGCTCAGGAATTACTCGTCAGATTGATATCGTCATTGTCGAATGTTGACCAAGGCAAAATGACTCGCCAGCGATTGGACGAGCAGGAAAAGCGCCAAGTGAATAGCTCGATCACCCTTCTCCGTTCAGAAGAATGGCATCAACGGTTGCTCATCGATGATCGTAGTAGTCTGTCAGTCACTGACATTCGAAAACAGGCGAGGGCAGTCTTGCGGGAAAGCGGTAAGGTGGGTCTCATCGTTGTTGACTATCTGCAGCTTATGCAGTCATCTGTTCAAAACCGAGAAGATTCCAGAACCCGTGAGCTTGCGCGAATTACTGCAGGACTCAAAGGTTTGGCTCGGGACTTTAATATTCCAGTCATCGCATTATCTCAGCTAAATAGAGAATCCGAAGGACGAACCGATAAGAGGCCGAGATTAGCTGACTTAAGAGATAGTGGTGCAATTGAGCAAGACGCAGACGTCGTTATGATGTTGCATCGCCCCGATATTGCTCTAGCTAAAGCACAGCCTGACGGTGAAGCCGAATTGATTATCGCTAAGAATCGACATGGGTCACTTGGTGTCGTGCCCTTGAAATTCACTGGTGCATTGACGAGATTTGAATCGATCTACGATCCTAGCAGAAGTAGTGAATCATCGGATAGCGATTACGCTGACGACGTCGAGTCGGAAGAAATAAGTGAGGATCCGCCAATTTAAGACGGATGACGAACTTCAGATTCTTTTATTGTGCTAGCTTTGTGAAGCAGAGATATGCCTAAAGCTAAACGCACTGCTACCGTATTTGTTTGTACTGAATGTGGTTCCGAATTCACGAAGTGGCAAGGCAGGTGCAATAGTTGCGGCGCGTGGAATACGTTGAAGGAATTTAATCCTGGCCATGATGTTACCGGATCAGGCCGAAAATCATCTCTTGGCTACAGTGGTACGGAAGATTCTGTAGTACAGCTAGGCGATGTCAAAGATGTGGTTGGCATCCGAACTTCCACCAATTTTGCGGAATTTGATCGGGTACTTGGCGGTGGACTGGTAAAAGGTTCGGTCATTCTCCTGGCAGGCGATCCTGGGGCGGGCAAGTCGACCTTATTGCTACAAATAGCTGCGGCACTGTGCCATCAGGAAAAAACACTTTATGTCAGCGGCGAAGAATCGTTGCAACAGATTGCTAATAGAGCTCGTCGTCTTCGATTGGATGCTGAACAGATATTGTTGGCTTCGTTGACTTCTGTAGAGCAGATTGCTGAGCTTGTGGTTAAAGAAAATCCCGGCATTGTCGTGGTCGACTCCATCCAAGTGATGCATACCGATGATCTAGACAACATGCCGGGGTCAGTGACACAAGTACGAGAGTCCGCAACTAGGCTCACTCATCTAGCCAAGCAGACACAAACGGCGGTTATTTTTGTAGGTCATGTGACGAAAGAAGGCAATCTGGCAGGTCCGAAAGTACTCGAACACATCATCGATTGCTTCATCATGCTGGATTCACCTGCTGGAAGTCGCTTCCGTACATTACGAAGTGTGAAAAATCGCTTTGGTGCTGTCAATGAGCTTGGAGTTTTTGCCATGACTGATCAAGGTCTTCGTGAAGTCAAAAACCCGTCTGCGATTTTCCTGGAACGTTCGGAAGAGTCAGGTCCGGGTAGCGTCGTTACTGTTTTATGGGAAGGCACTCGACCTTTACTGGTGGAGATACAAGCTTTGGTAGATGAAGTGCAGAGTGGGTATCCACGGCGCGTTGCTGTCGGTCTGGATAGTCAGCGCTTATCTATGCAATTGGCGATCATGCATCGGCACTGTGGAATTACCTTAAACGACCAAGATGTCTTCGCAAATGTCACTGGTGGTGTAAGAACGAATGAAACCGCGACGGACCTTGCGACGATAATGGCGGTCTACTCCAGCTTTCGGAGTCGACCTAGTCCAAGAGAGCTTGTAGTTTTTGGGGAACTCGGTCTTACTGGAGAGATTCGACCGGTACCGAATGGTCAAGAACGCCTTCGAGAGGCACAGAAACATGGCTTCACACAAGCAATCATTCCTTTCGCCAACCAACCTAAAAAGCCGATCAAAGGGATCGAAACTTATCCCGTTAAAACCCTCGGTGACGCACTAGAGACTCTCACTCAATTACCCATCTCCAATTAAAATTGCGCGCTACGTTCAAGAGCGGAAGAGGATGGACTTAGTAAATACTCAGATTCAAGGCTTTGATGACGAGGTATGGGGTGCGATTCAAGCTGAGAATAGGCGACAAGAAGAACACCTGGAGCTGATCGCTTCGGAAAATTACGTGAGTCCTCGCGTAATGGAAGCGCAAGGGTGCGTGATGACCAATAAATACGCAGAAGGCTATCCTGCTAAACGGTATTACGGTGGTTGTGAGAATGTCGATGTCGTTGAATCGCTAGCGATTGAACGTGCCAAAGCGCTCTTTTCAGCAGCCTATGCCAATGTTCAACCTCATTCAGGGTCACAGGCAAACTCCGCTGCCTATATGGCGTTATGCAATCCCGGAGACACGATTCTTGGGATGAGTTTGTCCGAGGGAGGGCACCTGACGCATGGTTCTCCGGTGAATTTTTCCGGAAAGCTGTATAACGCAATACAGTACGGCATCAGTCCCGATACCGGCGAAGTTGACTTTGATGTGGTCCGCGCACTTGCTCAGGAGCACAAACCTAAACTGATCGTCGCAGGTTTTTCCGCCTACAGTCGAATCCTTGATTGGCAGAAGTTTCGCGACATCGCGGATGAGGTTGGAGCGTACTTTATGGTGGATATGGCCCACATTGCAGGTCTTGTGGCGGCGGGCTTGTACCCGAATCCTGTGCCAATCGCAGATGTGACCACCTCCACTACCCACAAGACACTTGCCGGTCCGAGGGGAGGATTGATTCTTGCGCGTGCAAATCCAGAAATCGAGAAAAAGCTTAATTCTGCGCTGTTTCCGGGTTGTCAGGGTGGTCCATTGATGCACGTAATCGCCGCCAAGGCGGTTTGCTTCAAAGAAGCTCAGTCACCCGAATTTGTCGACTATCAGAAACAGGTGGTCGAGAACGCAAGGGTGATGGCCAAAGGCTTCCAAGATCGCGGATATCGGATTATCTCTAATGGTACGGACAACCATCTGTTCCTAGTCGATCTTATCGACAAGAACATCACCGGTAAAGCCGCAGATGCTGCGCTTAATCTTTCAAACATTACCGTCAATAAGAATGCGGTACCGAATGATCCTCGATCACCATTTGTAACCAGCGGGCTCAGACTCGGAACACCAGCAGTGACTCGACGGGGTCTTAAACAACGGGAGTGTAATGTCGTCACAGGCTGGATATGTGACGTGCTGGACGATATCAAAAACGAAAATATGATCGCTTCGGTGAAGCTGAAGGTATTAGAGCTTTGTCGAACGTTTCCAGTCTATCAGTCATAACGCGCGACAATCTCGCCGATTGCGCACTCAGATGTTCGCAAGGTCGAGTGAGATCGTGAAATGTCTATAACCGACGTAGATCGGTTATATATGAGGGCTGCCGTTGCTTTGGCCGAGCGCGGGTTGTACACAGTAACTCGAAACAATCCACGGGTAGGGTGTCTGCTCGTAAAGAACGGGAAAGTCATTGGCCGCGGATGGCACGCTAAAGATGGAGAAGCTCATGCCGAAGTTGCCGCTCTTCGATCTCTTCAAGACGGTGTCAGTCCCAAGGGATCGACTGCTTACGTGACACTCGAACCATGCTGTTGGGAAGGTCGTACTGCCGCGTGCACAGAACAGTTAATCAATGCCAAGCTGAATAGGGTTGTGGTCGGCAGGGAGGACCCACATCCTAAGGTGCAAGGACGAGGTATTCAAGTACTTAAAGAAGCTGGGATACCTACGGAAGTTCTCAGTCTTCCCGAATTGGAGTCTCTCAATCCTGGTCAAGTATCTAGAGTTCAGTCAAATCGCCCGTGGATCCGCATTAAGAGTGCAATTTCGATGGACGGTAGAACCGGTATGGCTTCAGGTGAAAGTCAATGGATCACGGGTCCAGAAGCTCGCCGAGACGTGCAAGTTTGGCGCGCGCGAAGTGGTGCAATTTTGACTGGTATTGGGACCGTTCTAGCGGACGACCCACAACTGACAGTAAGGGATGAAAGATTTACCGAAAGTAGGCCAATTCGCGTAATCTGCGACTCAAACGCCCGATTGCCATTGGATGCAAAAATACTCGAAGATGTAGCTTCCCTTCACATTGCCACTAAAAAAGGGATTCAACCTACTATTGAAGCATCTCATATTTCTTGGAGCCACTGTGGAGGCTCCGATGTGGATCTACTTGCTCTGATGTCAGAGTTGGCTATTAAAGGCGTGAACGAGCTCTTAGTGGAAGCAGGACCCAAACTAACAGGTAGACTGTTCCAGCAAGAATTGTGGGATGAGTGGCTAGTGTATATTGCTCCGAAGTTACTTGGCTCAACGGCCTCACCAGTCGGAGAGTTAGCTCTCGAAAGGCTCGCTCAATGTCGAAACGGACGTGTGGTGTCGGTGGACCAGATAGGTGAAGATCTTCGCGTACTGATTCGGAAATCAGATGGCCACACGTAGAAAACGGCGTCAAGCCAGAAGAGTCTTACTTCAGGCTTTATCCTCCTGGCAATGGCAGGACAGAACTGCAGATCTCCCCTTGACTATCCGCTGGCTGGATAGCGAAGGCAGTCTAAATAATGCTGACCGAGATTTTTTCGTGTCTGCCCTGAATACTATTACTCAAGTACCTTCCAAGTGGGACGCAGTCTTCGAGCGCTTTCTAGATCGAGATATCTCGGCATTGGATGGCGTCGAGCTCGCGGTATTACGTGCTGGTTCCTTTGAGCTGTATCAACATCGGGAAATCGCTACTTCGATTGTCATCAACGAATGGATTGAGCTGACGAAGCAGTTTGGAGCAACAGATAGTTTTAAGTACATAAACGGAGTACTACATAACGTGGCAGAATCAGTACGCAGCGAACCGCTTGGCGAGTTTGAGCTGATAGATGTGATTTTGGAAGAGCTAAGGGACTGCATCTCGCATCCAATGATCAGTGTGGAAACTGGTGACGATGCCGGGGTGATCCAGATTCCAGAAGGACAAGATTTGGTGGTCACCACGGATGTATTACAGGAGGGAACACACTTTCCGAAGGGCACTCGACCTGATCTGATAGGCTATCGAGCGATGGCGGCGAATTTCTCGGATTTGGCGGCGATGTGTGCGATCCCATACTTCACTACGATTGCGCTAACCATTGATAATAGCGATCCTGCTTGGTTAAGAGGATTCGCTCAAGGCGTTGCTCTGGCATCCAAGGAATTTGGTTCAGTGGTACTTGGTGGGAATCTGAATAAAGGTCTACTGAGTATCTCTGTGACGGCACACGGATTGGTGCCTTTCGGGCAGGCTATTTCCCGAGATGGCGCTGTGGTTGGTGACGATTTATGGCTAACTGGAAAGATTGGGGCGACGAACGCTTTTCTGGAGAGTGCTGACCCTCTTCCCGATTTACCCATTTTTCAATTGAGGCAGAGGCGATCAGAAAGTGCGAGCCTTAGTTACTTCATGCCGAGACCTAGAGTTGAAATCGCTTCGAGATTGAGACATATTGCACACTCTGCGATTGACATTAGCGATGGATTGCTATCAGACCTCAATCATCTGGCGCAGAAGAGCGGCTGTGGGGCGAGAATTCAAATTGAAGATGTGCCTGTCTGGTCAGAAGCACCTTTGCCAGCTGCCTATGGTGCTGACGACAGCTATGAGTTGTTATTTACGGCACCCACCTATGCACGAGCGACCATTCAGGCGGTGTCCGAGGAGGTGGGTACTCCGGTTTCAAGAATTGGACATATGGTCGAAGGATCGGAAGTGCAGGTGACCAAAGACGGAAAATCAATTGATCTACCCCAAGGATACAGACATTTCTAGTGTCTCATTGAGGATGCTAGATTCGAAGGGATGACGGATTTGAGGTTGAGATCTGATTTCTGGAAGAATCCAGCAATCATGGTTTCGACCGGTCTAGGGTCAGGCTTTTTTCCAAAAGCGCCTGGCACATTTGCTTCATTCCTTACTCTGATTCTTTGGTGGTTACTGTTATCAGAGCTTGACTATTTCCTGAAATGGGGGATCGTGCTAGTAGTTGGCATTACAGGATTCTGGTCAATCGCCATGGTTGCGAAGTACGGAGCTGGAGATGCTTCTGAAATCACCATTGACGAAGTCCTTGGCCAACTGGTTGCCTTGCAGATCGCACCGAATGTCGCATGGACATTCGTCATTACGTTCGCACTTTTTCGACTGTTCGATATCTGGAAGCCTGGAATAGTCGGATACGTAGATACCCGATTCAAAAATCCAGCAGGTGTATTAGGGGATGATTTGTTTGCTGGGATCCTAGCAGGGCTAGTTGCCTACCTTATCTACTGGCTATGGATGCAAATCGCCTCCTTGGAGATTGTGCCGTTTTAGAATCAGTCCTCCTAAAGTTGATTCACAAGAAGGGAGTTGTTAATTTATGGCTGAAAAAATCGATTTCGAGGCATCGCTCAAAGAACTTGAGAAATTGGTAACCAAGATGTCAGACGAAGGTTTAACTCTGGAAGAGTCACTCCAAGCCTACGAACAAGGCATACAACTAACCAATCAATGTAGGGCGGCATTGGAAGAAGCGAAGGAACGGATTGAGAAGTTACAACAACCTGATATGCCAGACGAAGAGGTTGAAGATGACCCTTTTTAAGCACTAAAACAGTGACTTAAAAGGAGATTGAATTGACGCTGGATGGCATTCGGGAACAGATCGGTAATGCACTCGCAGATCATCTGCCGAAAAATTCTGAGCACTCTGAACAGCTAGTCCGGGCTATAGCATGGGGTGTGCTGGGTGGTGGTAAGCGTCTACGCGGAACATTGGTCTACACTGTGTCTGAGGGATTCTCCACAAGCAACATAGCAGGTGCACTAGATTTTGCGGTTGCTATTGAGTTAATGCACTCCTATTCATTAATTCATGATGATCTGCCATCAATGGATGATGCGGATCTTCGCCGAGGGAAGCCAAGTACTCACAAGAAATTTGGCGCGGCCATGGCAACTCTTGCCGGTGATGCATTGCAGGCACTAGCGTTTGACGTAATTGCTAACTCAAAGTACCTATCAAGCTCCCAAATCGCACGCGGTTGCAAAGTACTTGCCGTCGCGTCTGGTTGGCGGGGTATGGTTGGCGGTCAGGCTTGGGACATCTCGGATGAGCAACCCGTGGGTAGTGAATCGGAGTTAAGCCAACTACATCAAGCTAAAACCGGAGAGATTTTTAAAGCAGCAATCCTCCTTGGGTTGATTGTTGGTGATCAGGATTTAGATCCAGACACTCTTGAATGGGGTGAAAAATTCGGCATGAAACTTGGGTGGGTCTTTCAGATGGTTGATGATGTCATTGACGTGACCCAGTCATCCGACACAACAGGCAAACCAGCTCTCCACGACGACAAACTTGGGAAGATTACCTATCCTCAGCTTCTAGGGATGGAAGGCACCTTAGAGAGAATCGAATGCGCCCGCAAAGAGCTAAAGCAATTCCTCAAAGAGAAAGATTTAGAGAATTCGTTACTCGACGATCTGGTTTGGCGATGTATCGATCGTGTAGCCTAGTTCGCTAACGACCGGTTGGAAGGGATTCCCAGTTTCCGTTGTATTTCACTACGGCTGAATCGAAATCAGCATCTGGAACGGGTGACCAAAGACCAGTATTGACATCTCGTGTGATAAGGTTGAGTTTCTCCAGTGTTGAAAACTCACCTGTCACCTTCCAAATGCCTAATGGATGATCTCTTGCTCTTAGTAATGCAATCACATCGCCTTGTCGTAGTTCAGTTTTTCCTTCCGCCACGATTTCCATAAAAGCCTCATAGACGATGCGTGTTTGGCGTCGTGCTTCGCTCAACAGAAAATCCGGTATTACCTTGAGGGATGTGAACTTTGAATTATAAAGTTGAGTTACTAGGGTTAGGTTGGTGATCACTAGTTCAGAAGATCGACTAGGAACTTTCTAAAATTACTTTGCTCTAACATCTTGAGTAAGATGTTTCACACTTCAATGGGGGCGACCCGGATTCGACGGAGGAAATAAGACCTAGGTGCATGCCGAGGCTGTAGTAAACCTCGTAAAAAATTACTGCTTTAAATTTAGTTGCCAACGACGACAACTACGCCCTAGCGGCTTAAAGCTAGTCTCTGCCAACCGATTGCCTATGTAGGCTGGTGGGGATCGATTAATAGGATCGCGTTGTGTTCTTGACATTGGAACAGGATGCTAAAAATTAGATGTCTCGGCTTGTGCTATCCCGTTCATTGGATCAGCGCAAGTCTAAATTGAAAAGTGAATCTAAGCATGTAGATCCAAAGTTGGAAAGCCTGCGGACGCGGGTTCAATTCCCGCCGCCTCCACCATTGAATTCTCCCATGGTGGTTGACACCTCCACAAGGGCTTGCGTAAAAACTTAATTAAATCGCAATTTGCCCTTAATTTATGACTAAGGCTAGTCAAAGAGTACTGACAACGGTAGCACTAACGCTATTTAGATATTTGTGTCATTGATGGCTCCAGTTTTCTACCGCAATTGAAAAATCCCTGCTGACGAACTCCTTGATTGGACACAACTGGTTCCATTTATTGGTCCAGCCTCTGCAACAATTGCACGATACGACGGAATGCTTGCTGCTATTCCTAATCCAGAGGTCTTACTATCACTCGTGACTACGCAAGAAGCGGTGCTTTCCACGAAAATTGAAGGTATTCAAACTACTGTGGAAGAAGCTCTAGAGTTTGATGCAGGCAGAAAACCAGAGATCCCTGCACGACTCGAAGATTTCATTGAAGTACTTAACTATCGTAGCGCCATCCGGCATGCAGAAAAGATGCTGGAAAACTTACCGCTATCCGGCCGTGTGGTCCGAAGCACA
>MPMU01000165.1 GCA_002238665.1 Gammaproteobacteria bacterium bin55 | reverse complement strand
TGGCTTCTCCCTGCCTAGGTAGTCCCTGAAAGGCTCAACACAATTTCGATAGTCGTCTTGACTAACTGCATTGAAGTTTCGTTCTAACCTTCTCAGACGGATGCTATCTCTGTTTTCCTTTTGTGTTTCTCCATCTTTAGCAACAGCCAGTTCAGGTCTATTCTCTAATTTTTGCTTTGCAACCTCAATGCTTGACTTCAAAATGTTGAGTGCTGCGTCCAATTCGCCATGCCTATGTAATCGTCTACTTAAGACCTCGGCAAATTCAACTTTTGATCCGTCTAGAGCAAGCGAGCGTAGAAAGTACTCATCGCTTGTTTCATCCATTCGCAGATATGCCTCAAGGAGCTCGCGCTCAGCGGTGGCCGGCTGATCAGGAATGCTTGACAACACATCCTTTAGACGCGTCGAGAATGTTCGATAATGATCCGTAATACACCATTTAGTAGGTCCACTTGAGTCCAAAGGTTTGGAACAGTCTCTGGTCAATTGATTAACAAGCAACGTCGCGGCTTGAGTCCACTCTATCGCCAGCGACTCATCATTTATGCGAATCTGAGGGCCATAATGGTCGAGTAACTTGAAGCATTGATCTTCCATTCCGATTTCGAATGCGTAGTCGTTGCACATCATCCGAAGAGACTCCTTGTAGCCGTGCTTAGATGTTAATCCATACTCGTGGGCTAACCCGTGAGCGACTGTCGCTCTTCTATTCTTCTCGTGACTTTCCATACCGATTCCAAGCTGGACAGCAATTTGCTTGAGATCATCAGAATCTCCTGTAAGAATAGAGTTGCTAATTGAATCCATGGCATAATCAAGTTTGTATATACCGTTGCTATTGTCCATGGCATTGTCATATATGTCAATTAACGTTCCCCGAAATTGCTGAATCACATCTCGAAGCTCGCTTTTGTTCAGTTCACTACCTACACCATTTCCCGTCAACCAGTTATCAATCAATTCCTCCATGTGGGTATCCATAAATCTCGTGATCCAGTCCCAATGTTTACGGCAATTACGTTCTAGTTCATACCCCCGAATTTCCAGCTTTATAGTTTCAATAACTCCGTTTTCTTCGGATAGAATAATCAATATGCGCAACGCCGCCAAATTGTCTGGCTCCGCCTCTAGTAGTGTTCGGAGTCGCCGTGCTGAATCACGTTGTCCGAATACTTTCACACCCTGTTCGTTGAATTGTTCAAAATTCAATCTCGCATATGTTCGGTCCAAAAGCCACTCGTCCCCATCGAATGCATTGGATTCGAGTTCTACTAAAACATCAGGGCAAGGCCCCTTGTAGCTAGGATCTAAGGGTAGGGAACGATAGTAACAAAAATTCGTAGCATCCTCAAGCGATACACCGTATTCCGACGTTCGAACATCGATACACGAGTCCAGGCTAGCATTGCAACGACTACCGAATCGCTCTTCCAATTCCATCAATAATTTATCAGATTCACACGGTTCGTAGGTCCAACCAATTCCGATCTCGACTTCGTCAAGGAAACCGCAAGCCCCTTTAATGTACGTTTGTCCGTTGTCAACGCAAGGCTCGTCAGTGTCGGTTAGTCCGTTACCAAGCACTTGGTGCCCTATCATCAATACAACTACACTGAGGTAGCTAGCTCTGCCAAGGTACAGAATTCGTTGACGAACTTGATCATAGTTTCGCAGGAAAGCGGTCATTTAGATGTCTATTGACCACATTGAATAATTCGTCCTGAATATCATACTGATTTGCATACGATGAACTAAACGGATTCCTTGGCAATTGTCTGTGAACTCGCTGA
>MPMU01000164.1 GCA_002238665.1 Gammaproteobacteria bacterium bin55 | reverse complement strand
ACCCCATTGTGAAATTCCTGGAATCCGACATTGAAACAGCCGAGATCTGGGAGAGTAGGAAGTCTCTTATCGAACGATTAGGTGATAGTACGGAGGAGATCATCCCGGTCATTGACGATCGGCGCAAGCTTCTAGGAGTCCTTCACCATGAGGTTATCCATGAAGCGGCTGAAACAGAAGTTATTGCAAACGTTCAAACCATGGTTGGTGGTAGCAAACAAGAGAACGCTCATTCAAAGGTCTCTGAGTCGATCAGGTATCGTATTCCTTGGCTTTTGATCAACTTAGTGACCACCTTCCTCGCGGCTTCGGTGATCGCGTTATTCGAAGGATTGATCGCCAAATTCACAGCTTTGGCTGTCCTCTTGCCAATTGTCGCAGGACAAAGCGGCAACACGGGTTCCCAAAGCATGGCGGTAACGATCCGCAGTTTGGCACTTAAGGAGATCGGACTGCGAGAATGGTGGTTCCTAGCCAAGAAAGAATTTCTTGTCGGTGTAATCTCTGGAGTTTCCATCGCGTTGGTTTGCGCGCTGGCTGTGTTCGCGTGGAGTCAGTCGTACGGTTTAGCGCTGATCATCGCGATTAGCATGGTCACTGCTTTATCACTCGCCTGTAGCGCAGGTGCGCTCGTACCCATTATCCTTGCTCGATTTGGCGTAGATCCAGCAACGGCTTCTTCGATCATCTTGACAACTTTTACCGATGTGGTGGGATTTTTCTCGTTTCTCGGAATTGCGTTGATGTTGGCGTTCTTGCTTTGAGGTGAGTAATCTCAACAAGGACTTCAGATTAGACACGGAGTACATTAACGAAACATATCGAATTGTTGCGACTTAGATTTAGTCTTACCCGACGATCTCTCCAGCCCAGAGCTTCTCAAGAAACTCAATGACTGGATAAACGCGAATATCGTCAATCAACAACTGTCTCGTACCCTGGTAGATGCCGATTTTTTGAACGTTCGTATTTTTCATTTTCTCGACGAATGAATTCAACCCTTTACTAAATTTGCGGTCCCAACGACTGGCCGATTTAGCTTCAATAGCGACAAACCCGTCGAGACCCTCAAAAACAAAGTCGACTTCAGTACCGTCATAAGTGCGGTAAAAGTAAATAGGGTAGTGCAGTTCTTTGTACGACATATAACCACGTAGCTCATTCAAAACCATAGTCTCGAACAGTGCGCCTCTCTCCTCCTCAAACACTGGATAAGGTAGGCGACCAGAGAGTGACCTGACGACCCCGCAATCAAAAAAGTAGAACTTACTTTGTTGTACTTGCTTATTTCCGAGTTTGAGCTTCCAAGCGGGTAGCCAGAATCCGAGTAAAGTGTCCTCCAGAATCTTGAAGTACGTTTGAACGGTCGTGCGTGCGACTTGTGCATCCTGAGCTATTTTTGTCATGTTGGTCGGCTGCCCATTCTGTCTTGCGGCGATTTCAAGAAATCGAGAAAATCCGCCGATATTCAGCACTTGAGCTTCTGCCTGAATCTCCTGAGATAGGTAGGTCAAGCCATAACTTCGCAAGTAATCTTCGACATCCGGGGAGTTAAATACAGAGGGCAGAGAGCCATACTGCATCACTCTTTCTGGGTCAAAATCACTCTGTAGTTCAGCGGACGTTAGAGTAAACATGGACCGCATTCGCGCTCGCCCAGCAAGCAAATTGGTTCCAGCTCTGCGTATTTTTCTAGCACTGGAGCCGGAGAGGACAAACTTTGTATCGACTCCTTCAATCAGACGATGTACTTCATTCAGCACTTCGGGAACTCTCTGTACCTCGTCTATCACTACCCA
>MPMU01000163.1 GCA_002238665.1 Gammaproteobacteria bacterium bin55 | reverse complement strand
GTGTAGCACGGCGTTTTGAGATTGTCATAAACGGACTTGAAATAGCCAACGGCTACGATGAACTGCTGGATGCCCGGGTGTTAATGGATCGGATGCAAACGGACAACCGATTACGAAAAAAGAGAGGGCTAGCTCAGGTAGAACCTGATCGAAATCTCATCGCGGCGATGGAGTATGGTTTACCTGATTGTGCAGGAGTAGCGGTTGGACTGGATCGTTTATTTGCCATGATGTTGGATGCTTCAGAGATTGAAGAAGTCATGCCGTTTCCATGGGAGTCTTGAGGGTCCCGATTTTTTGACCCAATCGGACTGCTTCCCCTGGTGCCACCGAGTCGAAACGACCTAATGCGGCAGGTAGAACTAGGATAACGGTTGAACCCAATACAAACTGAGCGAGTTCCTCGCCTTTCTCAAATGTGAGTTGATCGAAAGATCTGCTCATCTGTTGCTCAAACGGCGATTGCAAATTGTCGAATCTAGTCTTGATTCCTGAGACGATCAACGCGCCGACAAATACTCCTACAAATCCCACACCGTTATTCTTGAAGTGGCAAACCAACCTCACATTTCTCGCGAATAGATCAGGAACGGTCGTTGCCGCGGCGGCATTCACAGGAAACCTTAGTCCTGGAATTTCAGTTGTTTTTTCAAGGTTTAACGTGAGAGGTGCATGTATTCGGTGGTAGTCCTTGGGCGAAAGGTAAAGAACCACATAGTCACCACCCTCGTATTGAGATGCGGGTTCCCCCAATAGCGCGTTCAAGGAGTATTCAAGCCCTTTGGCTTGAACGAGTGTATCGGATTGGACGGTGCCTGATTGAGCGACGACTCCATCCACTGGTGAAACTATCGAGTCTACTTCATCGCAGATCGGTCGAGCACTAGGATCAAGTTCTCTGGTAAAGAAGTCTTCGAAACTAGCGTAATCTTGAGGAGATTTACGTTGTGCGTCTGTCAGATCTACCTGGTAGATTTTTCGGAAAATCGAGATAAAAACCGTCTTAACAAACCAATTCGTCGACCTACTCAATGCACCCATCAAGCGAGTGAGGCAACGTTGAAAAGTCGGGTTTGCAAGCAAGTCAGAATCTACAGATTCTTAGATCTCGATCGGTGTGGATGGGTGATTACCCCATTCCGCCCAGGAACCTGCATATGCTCGGACATTCGGGAATCCAAGTAAGCGAGCATACATGTACGCGAAAGCAGACCGGTGGTGAGTCTGACAATGAACCACGAGCGACTTATCTGGTGAAATCCCAAGATCAGAGAGCTGTTGTTCGCCATTGGCCGCAATCTGCAGATTATTCTCGTAATCGACTAAATCTACCCAGTTCAGATGTACTGCGCCAGGAATGTGACCATTTCGCTGTGCTGTAGGTCGGGTGCCTAGGTACTCTTCTCGTGTTCTGCAATCCCAAATCAGTAAATTTGGGTCGTCTAATTCAGTGACAAGCTGTTCTAACTTGATTCGACCTTCTTCTCGAATTTCGAGATCCAACTCCACAGGCTCTGGATCAGTCGGTGAGTTCGTAGTTTCTCCTCCGGAGTTCATCCATTCTTGAATGCCCCCATTTAAGTAGCACCACTTTGAGTGGCCGATCATGTCAAGCGTCCAAGCTACCCGTCCTGCCCAAGCACCGCCTTCATCATCGGCCACCACTACCGTGGTTTCTGGTGTTAACCCAATACGACCGAATAGACGGTTAAGCTGTTCAACGTGCGGAAGTTCGCCTGGCGCGGGAGGTTGGCCTAGAACTAGCTCTTGAGGTAGTATCCGAGCAGCGCTTGGAATATACGTG
>MPMU01000162.1 GCA_002238665.1 Gammaproteobacteria bacterium bin55 | reverse complement strand
ATGTAGCACGGCGTTTTGAGATTGTCATAAACGGACTTGAAATAGCCAACGGCTACGATGAACTGCTGGATGCCCGGGTGTTAATGGATCGGATGCAAACGGACAACCGATTACGAAAGAAGAGAGGGTTACCTCAGGTAGAACCTGATCGAAATCTCATCGCGGCGATGGAGTATGGTTTACCTGATTGTGCAGGAGTAGCGGTTGGACTGGATCGTTTATTTGCCATGGTGTTGGATGCTTCAGAGATTGAAGAAGTCATGCCGTTTCCATGGGAGTCTTGAGGGTACCGATTTTTTGACCCAATCGGACTGCTTCCCCTGGTGCCACCGAGTCGAAACGACCTAGTGCGGCAGGTAGAACTAGGATAACGGTTGAACCCAATACAAATCGAGCGAGTTCCTCGCCCTTCTCAAATGTGAGTTGATCGAAAGATCTGCTGATCTGTTGGGCAAACGGCGTTTGCAAACTGTCGAATCTAGTCTTGATTCCTGAGACGATGAGCGCACCGACAAATACTCCTACAAATCCCACGCCGTTATTCTTGAAGTGGCAAACCAACCTCACATTTCTCGCGAATAGATCAGGAACGGTCGTTGCCGCGGCGGCATTCACAGGAAACCTTAGACCTGGAATTTCAGTTGTTTTTTCAAGGTTTAACGTGAGAGGTGCATGTATTCGGTGGTAGTCCTTGGGCGAAAGGTAAAGAACCACATAGTCACCACCGTCGTATTGAGATGCGGGTTCCCCCAATAGTGCGTTCAAGGAGTATTCGAGACCTTTAGCTTGAACGAGTGTATCGGATTGGACGGTGCCTGATTGAGCGACGACTCCATCCACTGGTGAGACTATCGAGTCTACTTCATCGCAGATCGGTCGAGCACTAGGATCAAGTTCTCGGGTAAAGAAGTCTTCGAAACTCGCGTAATCCCTAGGAGATTTACGTTGTGCGTCAGTCAGATCTACTTGGTAGATTTTTCGGAAAATCGAGATAAAAACCGTCTTAACAAACCAATTCGTCGACCTACTCAATGCACCCATCAAGCGAGTGAGGCAACGTTGAAAGGTTAGGTTTGCAAGCAAGTCAGAATCTACAGATTCTTAGATCTCGATCGGTGTGGATGGGTGATTACCCCATTCCGCCCAGGAACCTGCATATGCTCGGACATTCGGGAATCCAAGTAGGCGAGCATACATGTAAGCGAAAGCAGACCGGTGGTGAGTCTGACAATGAACCACGAGCGACTTATCTGGTGAAATCCCAAGATCGGAGAGCTGTTGTTCGCCATTGGCCGCAATCTGCAGATTATTCTCGTAATCGACTAAATCTACCCAGTTCAGATGTACTGCGCCAGGAATGTGACCATTCCGCCGTGCTGTAGGTCGGGTGCCTAGGTACTCTTCTCGTGTTCTGCAATCCCAAATCAGTAGGTTTGGGTCGTCTAATTCAGTGACAAGCTGTTCTAACTTGATTCGACTTTCTTCTCGAATTTCGAGATCCAACTCCACAGGCTCTGGATCAGTTGGTGAGTTCGTAGTTTCTCCTCCCGAGTTCATCCATGCTTGAATTCCCCCATTTAAGTAACACCACTTTGAGTGACCGATCATGTCTAACGTCCAAGCTACTCGTCCTGCCCAGGCGCCGCCTTCATCATCAGCCACCACTACCGTGGTTTTTGGTGTTAACCCAATACGACCGAATAGACGGTTAAGCTGTTCAACGTGCGGAAGTTCGCCTGGCGCGGGAGGTTGGCCTAGAACTAGCTCTTGAGGTAGTATCCGAGCAGCGCTTGGAATATACGTG
>MPMU01000161.1 GCA_002238665.1 Gammaproteobacteria bacterium bin55 | reverse complement strand
GACTGCTCCTGAATCAGGAGACAGTAAGAAAATGTCCTTTCCGCCAGGACCGGCCGCAAGCACCATACCTTCGGATGTCCCAAATTTCATCTTCCTCGGCTGGAGATTGGCGACGACCACCGTTAAACGGCCGATCAGATCATCGGGATCATACGCGGACCGAATACCTGCAAACACCGTTCGCTCCTGATCCCCGATATCCAAATCCAGTTGCAGGAGCTTATCAGCGCTATTGACCAATTTCGCATTTTTGATCTTCGCGACCCGTAACTCGACCTTTAGGAAGTCATCAATCGTGATCTGGTTCGTAGGTTCAGGTTCTTTAGCTTCTTCGGGAGGATTCAGCAGAGCATCCATATCCTTGCTGTCCATCCGGCTCAATAATGATTTAAATGGTCCGATTTTGTGATTAACTAATGGTTTGTTTAAGTCTGACCAGCTCAACTCACCACAATTCAGAAACTCCTCTGCTCGGGCAACTAGAGACGGAACCACAGGTTTTAAATAAATCACCAGCGCTTTAAAGATGTTTAGGCTCATCGTGCAAACATCCTGGACCTCGTCGCGCTTATCCGGATTTCGGGCTAGCTCCCAGGGTTTACGGTCATTCAGGTACTGATTGCACTTTCCGGCCAGATTCATGATTGATCGAATGGCTCGACTGAAATTGTCCTTTTCAAAGTCGTCCGCAATCTCTTCCTGCGCATGGACGACCTCGTCCCAGAGCTCTTGTTCGATTAGTGTTGCGCTGAGCATTCCATCAAATTGCTTGTTGATAAATCCTGCACTTCTAGATGCGATATTCACGATCTTGCCTACCAAATCAGAATTGACTCTTGCCATAAAGTCGTCTGGATTGAAGTCCACATCCTCCGGCTTAGCTGTGAGTCGAGCTGCGTAGTAGAACCTCAGATAGTCAGGATCAAAGTGCTTTAGGTAATCCGCAGCCATCACAAACGCACTGCGAGACTTGGACATTTTCTTACCTTTGTCGGTCAGGAAGCCGTGAACATGCACGCGAGTAGGTGTTCGATGATCAGAGAAATGAAGTGTCGCTGGCCAGAAAAGACAGTGGAAATTGATGATATCCTTGCCAATGAAATGATGTAGTTCGTACTCGCTATCGGCATCCCAAAACTTGTCAAAATCAACACCTTCTCGAGTACACCAATTCTTGAAACTGGCCATATATCCAATCGGTGCATCCAACCAGACGTAGAAGTACTTCCCAACGGTATCCGGAATCTCGAAGCCAAAGTACGGTTCATCTCGGCTGATGTCCCACGGTTTGAGACCTACGGACATCCATTCACTCAGCTTATTGGTAACCTCGGGTTCGATCGTGCCACTACGAATCCATTCGTCGAGGAATGCCTGACACTTTGCCAGATCGAAAAAGTAGTGTTCCGATTTACGAAGCACTGGTTTGGCGTCGCTGAGTGTTGATCTCGGATCGATCAGGTCGGTAGCGTCGTAAGTCGCGCCGCAATTGTCGCAATTGTCGCCAGGCTGATCTTCGCTGCCGCATCGAGGGCACGTTCCGCGGATGTTGCGGTCCGCCAGAAACAGGTTCCTCTCCGTATCGAAATATTGCTCGACCTGTTTGGTGAAAATCAACCCATTGGCCTTAAGCCGTTCGTAGATGAGATAGCTGTAGTGGCGATTTTCATCTGAATGAGTGGAGTAGTAATTGTCATGACTGATGTGAAATCCTTGAAAGTCACGAATATGGTCTTTCTGGATCGCGTCAATCCACTCTTCAGGGGTAACGCCATTTTCCTCGGCGCGTAACATCGTCGCCGTGCCATGT
>MPMU01000020.1 GCA_002238665.1 Gammaproteobacteria bacterium bin55 | reverse complement strand
GCATTGTTTATTTGATTAGATAACTCTTCTGCCTGATTCTCCTCGAATCCAGATTCCCTGAATTTCCTGGTAGCTAAGATGGGATTGAATGGCACTATTTGCTCCGCTTCCATTATTGTTACTCCTATGTATTGATTCTAGGTTATGACCAACTCAAATCAGGTCAAAATTGCTTGCAAACTTGATTGAGTATTAGTGTACTGTTAAACAGTTTTATTTTAGTGAACGAAAGTTCGTAGGTAGTAAATGCTCACATATTTTATGATCTGATTTTAACGAATAATCTTGAATGCATCAAGGTACAGAACGGTTCGTTTTGCGTGGGTTACTTGCGGTAGCGATTCTGAATTCTCAGTTTTGTACAACACACGTTTTACTCGTTCTGGGTAGTTACCTCTTTTGCTTACACAAGGCTAGGTTCACAATGCGTAGTAAACGGTCCCGTATAACGCAAGTGACTTGATGTAAGAGCCCGAGTGTACGACAAATCTTGTTGAATATCCGCTACGCAGGGATAGCACTATCAACTGGATTCGTAGCGATTGCCCGCAGTTCGTGTGCGACCGCCTTCCTAACGCGATCGAAATAGCCGTCCAAATGCCCGCTCTTAATGCTACATCGTAGAGCTAAGATCGCGTTCGTCCCTTGTACCGTCCGCCGCATGCCACCTCGCTTCTTTGGAGCACCGGCAACGTTCTTACATGCGCTCTCCAGCCGCGACAAGGCACATGGTAGTCCTTCACGACGGCATCGCGGATAGTCCATGAGTGCACGGTTTTTCTCTCGATAACCTTGCAAAGTTGATCTGAAGAAATTTATGAAATCAATATTTGTCGTACACCCTCTCACGATGGGTACTAAGTAATGAAATTCAAAGGATTAAGTGTCTCAATTCGCGCGCAAGTGTAGGAGGCATTTCGCGATAAAATGCTTCTTCCTTGTTCAAAACAGAATACCTGAATGAAAGTCGATAACTGGGAAAGCGCAGGATCTTTACCTCTACTTTACAACGAGCTCAAAGAACTTGGACTTGAAACAAATATTGCCGAATTAGAAGCTTTTGGATTTACGGTCGTCCCGCCAGAGAAGGTTGGACCGCCTGAATTCCATGCAGAAGTCAAGGCTGCCACCGAAAAAGTGGTGGCGAATCGGTTCGGTTCCTTGGATGCACACCTCGATCGCTGGAACAATGTGAACGATAACTTGCGCTTCGTGATCTGGGAAGATCCCATTTTCGAAAAACTGACCTATAACCCCGCAGGTCTCGGACTCGCACAATACCTGCTCGGAACAAATTGCATCCTCAGTCTTGTCAATGCTTGGGTGAAGGGTCCTGGTGAAGCTCGTACTGGAATTCATGGCGACTACCTAGATCCAACCAAAGACGCTCTACCAGCTTGGAACGTCAATGCCAATGTACACATGATGCTAACAGATTACAGTAAGGACGATGGTGCAATTTCGTTCCTCCCTGGAAGCCACAAATGGCGACGGCAGGTGACTCCTCCCGAATCTAAGTATTGGGCGGACAAAGCACACCCAGTAGAGGCTAAGGCAGGTTCGCTAGTCGTTTGGGGAAACCATACATGGCATGGCTCATATCCAAAGAAGACTCCAGGTGTGCGAATGACATTGCAATGTGAATACATGCGGCCAAGATTCCAACCACAGGAACCATTTCGAGAAACAGTCACGCAAGAGATTCTTGATCGGAATCCCATTCGATTCGCTGGCTTGATGGATGTGTATGGTCCCTTTCCATTCGGTAAGACCGGTCGGCAGTCAGATCGAGCAGACATGGGTCCTCCAGGCACAGGTTTTGCTAGTTCTGCAGAGAAGTACTGCAGTCTCTTTGACACCGAACCATCCAACGGTCGAGTTACTCTGCGACCTACCTATGACTACTATGAACACGACGGTCTAATGAACGGCGAAAGAATTCGGAAATTTGCAGAATCGGCGAGAAAACACCGAGAAGCCGAGGCCAACGGTGGACGGATTTATCGATGAGTCGATAAATCGACTCAAGACTCAACAAGACTAGCGAGTCTTCTGGAGGCTACTAGCTACTGAGTAGCTCACATGCCAATCTAGCCTTGGACTCAATACTCCGCTTATAGCGCTCTAGATCAAATTCCTGTTCACCCATAGCGCCTACAAGATACCGCTTGTACACTCCTTGTGAAATAGCCGCCAAACGCCAGTGGGAAAAAGCTCGGTAATAGTTGATTTTCGATAGATCCCTGCCGGTGCGTTCTTGATAGGAGTCCATGATTTCCTGACGAGATGGGAAACCACCGATACCCGTTGGTGCTGTGACCTCTACCGGATCACCCTCTTCCGCCCAGTTATTCATCAAGTAACCTACATCAGCTAATGGGTCTCCTAGGGTGCACAGCTCCCAATCCAACAACGCAGCAACCTTACCGTCCTCAATAAGCATGTTCCCAGGTCGATAGTCACCATGTACGATGGAAAAACCGATTTGCTCTGGCTTATGCGCGTGTAACAATCGAAGACTCTCGTCCATATCAGGAAGCTCGTGAGTTTGAGTTGCGACATATTGTTTTTCCCACCGCTTCAACTGTCGATCAAGATAGCCTTCCCTCCGACCTAATTGACCTAGACCAATGGCTTCTACATCGGTGGTATGGAGATCTCCTAATACTTGAGCTACATGGTGTCCAAAACTCTGTCGTTCATCACCGGTAAGTTCCTCCATTGGTTCCGCCGAGTGTGGTACCAATCCCTCAACAAAATTCATGATGTAGAACGAAACCCCATTGACATCTGGGTCTTCACAAAGACCATAACAGATTGGCACAGGTACTTTCGACTCTTCTAGTGCGGAGATGATTCGAAACTCACGCCCCATGTCGTGGGCACTTTCAAGAACGTGACCTAAAGGTGGACGGCGTAAGACATACGCGGCATTCTTCTGATCCACAAACTTGTAAGTTAGATTTGAGTGTCCACCAGCAATCAAGCTGAACGATAATGGAGGCTCTAAATCAGGGATTCTTTCTTTGACCCACGAAGTAACGGATTCCAGGCTAATTCCTTCCACTCTCTATATCCTTTCTCACGGCTTTAATTTACGTACTTCGGTTTCACCAGTGGGTTAGCAACACGAGTACCCACATAGATACTAATTAACAAATTTCCCGTCTTGTACGAGCATAAATTCAGGGATATGTACCTTGTAGCTTTCCCCGGACCTATCCTTAAATGTATAGTACCCTAGCATTGAACCAAATGTCGTATCCAGCACTGCTCCGCTGACGTACTGAAAGCTCTCGCCGGGTTCTAACCAAGGTTGTTTACCAACCACACCTTCGCCTTCTACTTCCTCGATGCTCTCTTCGGCATGTCGTATATACCAATGCCTTCTAAGCAGCTGAGCGGTGACATCTCCTACGTTAGTGATTGTGATCTGATACGCAAAAACGTACTTCAGCTGTGAAGGATTTGACTCCTCAGCAAGATACTTTGCCTCCGTTTTTACGGATATCTCAAACACTGCCTGCTTTCCTTTACTAAATGAGGAATTGTCGCACAAACACTATGTTCCCCAAGAAAATCTTAACTGATCGCCAATGAGAAAAAGCCACATACGCAGTCATCTCAAGCGAGAGGATCTCATCTAATACCTCCATTGAGCTCGAGGAATGGCTCTTCGCAAGATGCTTGCAAAGTCAGACCCCCGTTTGCATAAACATGTCTTACAAATCCATTCTGCATAACGATATAACCTCTTTTTAGAATTGAACCAACACATCCTCCCTCATCCACTATTCGGTGGCACCACCCTGGAGAACAAACGCATGGCTAAGTGGGGTTTTATCCACAAATCAATCTTCCCCACTGTAGTTGGATCGGAAAAAGAATACTTATACCTTGAGAATGGTCAAGAAATCCTCGACGCTGCCGGAGGTGCAATTGTCACCAATATAGGTCATGGTCGAGAGGAGGTAATCGATACTCTACGAGATTCAACACGAGATCTTGATTACGTGATCCCTCCCTTCAATACTCCTGCGCGACAAGCTCTCACGGATAAGTTAGTAGAGAACTGGCTAGGAAATTCTTTGAGTCACATCCACTATACATGCGGTGGCTCTGAAGGCATCGAATGTGCGGTAAAAATCGCATACATGCACCATGCCGCGAAAGGTGATTTGAAGAGAACCAAGATCATTAAGCGACACATTTCATATCACGGCACGACCCTAGCTGCAACTGCGATTGGCGGACACGAATCAAGAAAAAAAGGAGTCGAACATATTCTCGATCCCTACCCAAAAGTAGAGACTCCCTACCCCCTGCGTTGTCCAAGTTCTGACGTAGTTGGTTATTACGTCGAGAACTTCCTTGAGGTATTAGAAAACGAAGGTTCGGACTCCATAGCTGCATTCATCGCCGAACCGATTTGTGGCGCAAGTGGAGGTGCTATCACTCCACCAGACGGCTATTTTGAAGCAATATCGCAAATCTGTGAGGAACACGGCATTCTGATCATCGTTGACGAAGTAATGACTGGGTTTGGCCGAACCGGCACAAATTTCGGTTACGAGCACTGGGACGTTCAACCAGACTTACTTGTCGGTGGTAAGGGACTTGCTGGTGGCTACACGTCAATTACTGCTGTAGCAGGTAATGACAAGGTAAGCAGAAGTCTTGAAGAGGCAGGATACGACGTGATGTTCCATACATTCTCTGCGTTACCGAATGCATGTGCAACAGCTCACAAAGTCCTTGAGATAATGGAGCGAGAAAAATTAGTGGAACGATCAGCAAAAATGGGAGCGCTCCTTCAGGAAAAATTGACAAAGGCGTTTTCCAATCATCCTCACGTTGCAGAAGTGCGTGGGAGAGGTTTGTTGCAAGGCGTAGAGCTAGTTAAGAACCGAGATACGCTCGAAAGCTATGAAGAACGAAAAGGCATATCAGGTCGAGTCAGCAGTCGCATGATGCACAACGGAGTTTGGGTTTACAAAGGTGGGAATGGGATTGTTCAAGACGTACTTCTCGTAGGTCCTCCTTTTACCGTTACGGAGGCGCAAATAGATCAGATCGTTGGGACGATGTCAGAAGCGATTGATCATGTGACCATGGAACGGTCTACCAACTAACTGCATCACGGTAGTGCAAATTCTGAGATTTTGATTTCGTGTGCAACTAAAACATCGTTCTCAAACAGCAAATCTGCATCTGAGTACTGACCAGCCAGTACAACGGGTAACCACAGCCTATCGTCTTCCCACATACGTTCATAGGGGATTTTCTGTCGCGGACACCAGAATGGATTTGCTTCGTCGGTTGTCCGAGGATCGCCACTAAATTGGCTTGTCGTAAAAACGTAGCCTAGCACTCGATAATCAGTCTCAAAGTCATGAAATCTCAACTTCGCGACCAGGTTGAGGTCCTCTACGACCAGTCCAACTTCTTCTTTTACCTCTCGAATTGCACCTTCTTCAGGTGTTTCTGATTCGATTTTTCCACCAGGTACGTTGACTTTACCCTCTCCGTGTCCGCGGAGCTTGTCAATTAGTAGCACCTCGTCGCCACGTAGGATATACACCAGTGTAGCAGCCCACTTTGGCTTCCAATCCTTCGGCAGTCTATACGTCATTCAGATATTTACCCTTTCTGTGATTCAATGTGTTTATTACAGGCCACGTTTATTCTCAAATAAAGATGCTTTCCGCACATCAGATCGAAGAATACAAAACAAATGGGTTTCTAGTGGTTCGTGACCTCGTAGATTCCCATACTATCGATCACCTACTCAAAACTCTAAAACGACATCCACCCCTTGATGGTGTAGTTCCTGGTAAGTACCCAGCACCGGGACGTTACACTCTTGCGACACAGTGTTTAGGTGATCCTGATCTGGCACTAATTGCAGAACATCCCACTATTATCGAAATTGCAAAAGCACTATTGGAAGATGACCCTGTGCTGACTGCGTTCGTCATGTACGACCGTACTCCGGGTGGTCCCCCTATCCCCATGCACCACGACTACAAACGGTGGAGACCCGTCGGTTCCTCCATGAATTGGCTATTCGCAATCGTTCCGCTTGATGACTTCGATGAGAATAAGGGGCAACTTTTCGTCGCGCCGGGCTCACACCGGCTAGAGAGAGTCGTGGACACCGGCGAACCTGTACTCAATGTGCATGCTGCCATTCGGCCAAGTGAGGACAGTTTCGTCGACCCAGAGCTGAGACGTGGTGATCTGTGCATCATGAACATGCACTGTTGGCATAAAGCAGCAAGAAATTCCAGCACTGAGTCTAGGCGAGGGTTTTTCAGTAAGTATGCAGGTAGGCATTACCCACCTGCCACCGGATACTACCAATACAACGAAGCATCTTATCAAGCGCTGTCGGATTCATCTAAAACACTGCTCGCGGTTCATTCAGATTTACCCATGGAAGGAGTCCGGTTGTTATTGCAAAACCAAGACCGATTTCTAACCGTCGAAGGTGAGTTGCCTCTAGGACCAACCTACCATGAACGCGCGATTCCTGACTGGGATCTAGGAAACTTCGTTGCCGCCACTCATGCCGTCGCACGCGAACAACTGAAGTTAGAAACCCCTTGGTTGTCTTACATAGATGACTTGGAGGAGGACCAATCCTTAACTCGTGTTTACGGATACGAGATGAATGCCAATGGATTCCCGGTCCCGCATCAAGGTGAGTGGTTGACCGTGGACGACATTCGTGATCGTAATAATGGCGACACAGACATGACAAAAGCGATTCAAAAGTGGCTAGACCCGACGATCAGACGAGGTAAGGCGGTAACTCAAGCCCAAGCCAGAGTAGACCAGTTTGCTTACTGAATAGCTTCGTTTGCAGACAGAAATTCACTCTGTGAAATTGACTAATCAGTCTAAACGGTCAGTACAAAGGGAACAATGAAAAAGGTGGTCAAAGACCACCTTTCAGGGATTGGCATGAATTACCAAATAAGTAGCTGATATATCTAGCTATTCTCCGGCAATCAAATTCGGTTTACTAATGCATGGAAATTAAGCCGAAATTCTGAACACAAGCTCCAAGGTCCTTCCTCGTTGGAGCACACGGTCTTTGATCCTGGAAACATGCAACCGTTGTTCCTCATCCAAGAGGTTACTAGCAGATAAAGAAACATCAAAGTTTCGGTTTGTCATTCGATGTGAGTACTGTACGAATGCCTTTAAGTTTCCAAATGCGTCAGTCGGTAGTTCTTCATGAGCGACATCATCAACCTCAAGTGTATGCAGGTAGCTGACACCGTACGACCAAGGACCTTGGTATGCCGAAAAAGCAGTCTTAATTCTGTTCGGCGGATGTCTTGCTAATCGATCATGATCATCAGCATCGACGAGGCGAATGTTCACCATATCGTATGTGACTTCTGCATGAATGTCCCAGCCATTCTCAGTGAAAGTGTTGTAGTGCAAACTGAGGTCTGCGCCTATGAAATTTACTTCATCCTGCGTATATGCAAATACTGGTAATCCATCGTGCACTTCGCCTGTCTCTGCAATATAGATGTAGTTCTGAAAGCTTCGCGCGTAGACGATCGCTTCCGGGATGAACTTACCTACATGTTGGTGATAACCAAGCGACAGAGCCAACATTCTCTCATTATCCAAGTCACTGGAACCTAACTCGAAACTTCCAGTTTGTAGATGAGCTCCTTCTACATACAGTTCTTCAATGGAAGGCGCACGCGAAGTTAACTCGCCATTGAGTGAAACTTGACCATGTGAGTCCAACTTACGTAGAAGACCTGTCGACAGTGAGTAAGAATTGAAAGAACGGTCTGGACTCTCTTCCGCTTCCTTCGCGATCCGACCTAAACGCACACCTAATTCATACTGCATGGCATCTTTATCAAATCTATAGAGTGCAAAACCAGCGAGCGAACTACTACTTGCGACCACGTGGTCCCCCGAATGCATTTCAAATTCTCTGGCATCATGATGGAAACCGTAAAGCTGACGTATGCCGGATTTTTCAGGTAATGCGATTTCAAGTCGTATGTCTCGTGCGTCGTTGTAAAACTCAGTTGCAGTTTCATCGTTCTCAAGCTCTTGATGTTCATAATCACTGAACCCTGCACGGAGGGAGTACGTCGGTCCATCACCAAATTGAGGTGAATAGTGAGCGTTCATATCGAAGCGGACCTGATTCAGGTCCAACTCGATTCTTTCCCCTCCTTCATGACCATGTTCATCCTCATGTTCGTCTTCGGCTTCGTTCTCATGTTCGTCCTCGTGTTCGTCCTCGTGCCCATCTGCAGGTTCTTCGTGCCCCAAGTGGATTGGAACGCCAAATCCACCGTCCTTCATGTTGACAGCAAAACCGATTGAACCCTTATCAAAGAAACGGGAGAATCCAACACTACCACCGCCCATTCCCATATCACTGTTCATTTGAACCGAGCAATTTTCCTCCTCTTCTGCAGGCTCTTCCTCTTCCTCATGTTCGTCGTGAAGTTCCTCTTCTTCATGCTCGTCGTGATGAAGCGCGTCGTTCGTTGGACAACCTGGAATGTCATAGGAACTACTATCTCTGTTATACGCGTCCAAGTGAATCAGTAGATCTTCACTCGCCTGAAATTGCTGTTTAAACGACATAGTTGTCATTTCACCGTTGTCAGTTTGACGTAGCTCATAGCGGGAGGCAAGCAAATCTGGCATTCTCTTCGGAAAACGGCCAGACTCCACATTGACCACACCGCCTGTGGAACCGGAACCATAAAGCAACGTCGTCGCTCCTTTTAGTACTTCGATACGATCCGCCACCAACGAATCCGCAAGTAGAGGGTGATCCCCGAATCCTTTGCCTAGATCCATTGTGGAAAGTCGATCTGTTAGGACTTGAACCCGCGGGCCATCAAGGCCATGGATTACGGGTTGTCCAACGCCACTGCCATAGGTACTGTTATGGATCCCCGCCATTTCACTCAGCGTGTGGCCAAGAGAGGATCCCTGTCCAATTGCCAGGTCATCACCCGATAGCTCAGTTAAGCCTTGAGTCAAACCTATCTCCGAGTATGGGTGAGCTCTGACTAAAAGCTCTTCAACTCCATCTTGTGGCACCCCTACTACATTGGAACCAGAGGGTCCATGTTGGTGCATATGTGTGTGGTCACCATCATGCTGATGAGCATCTTCCTGTTGCTCGCCTTCGCTTTCAGATTTTGCATGTGTATCTGAGTGTGAGTGATCTTCCTCGGCTTGAATCGTTCCGTGGAACAACAAACCAAGAACGCAGATAACTAAGAAACGTGTTTTAGCCACTTATCCTCCTTGGGAAATTTCTTGTCGCGCTAGGTAAATTTGGTTAAGTAAGTCCATGCAGTGCAATGAATCCTCTTTGTCGAATTGCGGACACGAAGATAAACCATTTGCAATACATCGGTGGATGGACTCTGCTTGGTACAGAAAACCGTGTTGATTGGGAAATGCCGATGGAATGGCGACATTCTCCGGCAATGGATATGAGAATTCAGTATGAGGTGCGTGCATATTCCTTGTACGATATCTGGAAGGAACACCGCCAGTATCAGGTCTATAGATTTTTAGCGTGGTAGGACAATGTGCTGGATGTTCCAGAGAAATACGACCTTCAGTACCAAAGATTTGGGTCGTTTCTGGTAACTCAGAATTGAACGGCGGAAACGACAACATTGCAACTTGGTCATCTCCGTACTCGACGATTGCACCACTCGCGCGTTTACCCAAGTACGCTAAATTCTTGGGTTTCGAAGTTTTTCCAAACGCGAGAGGTGCCGCCTGAATCACATAGATTGGATCGAAAAAGTCCGATTGAACCATTAGTGGCTTACCGAGCTCGCCTCGTTCGATGCAGGTTCGAGCATGCTCTACCGCTGGAAAAAACCGAGTCCACATCGCGTCCTGTAGCATGAGACCTTTGGACTCCGCTAAGGCGTACATTTCATGTGCATCTGCAAGATTTTCCGCTAGGGGTTTTTCGCATAGCACATGCTTTCCAGCTTCAAGTGCTAATAATGTGTGTTCTCTATGCAGACGAGTGATCGTCCCGACATAGATGATGTCTATTTCATCGTCATTCACCAGGTCAATGTATGACCCGTAGGACTTGGGAATGTCCAAGTTTTCTGCGAACTGTTGTGCCTTCTGAAGTTCTCTCGCGCCGACTGCCAGCACGGATGCACCTGCACATGCACGAAGACTCAACACCCACTGTCTTGATATATTCCCGGATCCTAATATTCCCCATCGTAACGGAAACTTGACATCCTGTGGCTTCGTATGACCTAGACGAATATCCAACGGAGTTGAATCTGGGAAGTTGGTTTGGGATTGGGTCACAGAGATTCCCTGCTAAATTTCATATTAGATGCATCCGGACAGAGTGTGCACAGCACCTTAGAACATCCTTGTTTCTCAAGAATTGTTGAATTCGGAGAATCCAAATTGGGAGCACAAGCCTACCAAGAGAAAAATTCTCTAATCACTGGAGATGGGAAAATTTGTCTTTTTAAAAAGAATCACATAATCCTACAACCTACTCGATTTTTGCATTCTTTGGATAACGTTCCGCAAGCGCTCTTAATATCGCTTTGTCGGACAACAAACCTTGCGTTTCCATACTCATAAGTATTTCAACAAGGAACTGATTGTCTTCCTTCTTTCCATCCCAAAGTTTCTCGTAGCTCCCGTCTTTGTACCCATTTAATTGACGGAACACATTCAGTGTGTTTTTGCCGATGTATAGCGCATATAGCAGATCGAGTGAGAGATTAGCGCTTGACAGTACGCGTGCGAATGCACGTATGTCAAAAGATCCTTCCAAAGCAAAACGGGCAAGATTTTCAACATTCTCGATAAAGCTGACATCCTCACCATCTTCAAGTACGTCTGTGAGCTGCTTAGCAATTACCTTTCGATCCTCTCCGCGGACCATTAGATAGCTCAAGCCAAAGTGCCAGATGTCTACGATTTCCAAATAGACCTGATAGTCATCTCTCTGCTGCTGCTTCCACCACTTCCAACCGTAATGTTCGATTAGCTCCGCGCATTCCATCCAAATCGCTCGACAAAACGGATAGTTCTGCCGTTCCCATTGCGGATGAACGTGTACATTGTGACTCTGTTGACGAACGAACATGTCATCAAGTTGCTCTAAAAAACGTTCGATAGCTTCATCCTTCTTCGATAGCTTCATAATTATTGTGGAAAATCAGCGCTCCCAATGATGAGCAGACAGAAACTACATCGCTCGACATGAACTGATTAAAAACACCCCTTCCTCGTTTACTAAGGTAGTCACAGAATCATGGATTTATCGTATGGACCACAGTACGAAGCGTATCGGCAAGAGATTCGGGACTTCATCTCCCAATATAAAGACAACGCTCCTAGGGGAGCTCCTCTCAAATCCGAGGCGGCGATCAAGTACCAAAAGTTCCTGATCGAAAAAGGATACACCGCTCGCACGATTCCGACAGAGTATGGTGGTCACGGTGGTGAGCCAGACATGCTCAAAGGGAGGATCATAGCCGAGGAATTTGCACGAGGTCAAATGCCTGGGGGAATGGGCGGACAAGGGATCTCAATGCTCGTTCCAACACTTCTTGAACTTGGTACTGAGGAGCAAAAACGCAAGTTCATTCCACCTACTCTTGCTGGTGAGATGGTGTGGTGTCAGGGTTATTCAGAACCAAATGCAGGTAGTGATCTAGCAAGCTTAAGAACATCTGCAGTGCTTGACGGCGACGAGTGGGTGATCAATGGTTCAAAAATATGGACATCCACAGCACACCTAGCAGACTGGATATTCTGCTTGGTTCGTACTGAACCTGATGCACCCAAGCATCAGGGCATCAGTTTTCTTCTGTTCCAAATGGATTCGACAGGGATTGAAATTAGACCACTGGTCGATATGACCATGACCCCCAACTTTAACGAAGTGTTCTTCACGGATGTGCGCGTACCTAAAGATCAAATCGTCGGTAAGAGAGGCGAAGGCTGGTACGTTGCAAACGCCATTCTCGGACATGAACGAGATTCGCTTGGTGATCCTAATGCCACGCTATCTCGTCTCACAAGACTTATGGAGTTAATGAAAGAAGAAACCATCGATGGGACACGTATAGTGGATAACCCGATCTTTCGTGATCGGTTGATGCGTATACAAGCACGCGTGATGTCCTTACGTTTCAACGATCTTCGTGTCCTGTCCTCGAGACTAAATAAGACTGACGCAAAGCTCCCAAGGATGATCAGCAAATTGCAGGGAACGGAACTACGTCATGATCTCGAGCAACTGGCGATTGATACCATGGGAGAGACAGGATTGATGTTCGGAAAAAGTGAGTTCCTGAAAGACGCTGGATCCTGGCAATATCAATACATGTATTTCCTTGGTCTGATCATTGGTGGTGGAACGTCTCAGATTCAGAAGAACATAATCAGTGAAAGAGGTTTAGGTATGCCTAAGGAACCTAAGTTTGATAAACCTCAGATGGGGCGCGCGTAATATGGACTTTGGACTATCTGAAATCCAGCTTTCACTGCAGGAAAGTATTACTCGATTCTTGGACGAAAAGGTGCCTCTTGATAGAGTACGCGAATTCGCAGATTCAGATCACGCTTTTGCAGAGGATGTCTGGCAAGGATTATGTGAATTAGGTGTTCCTGGCGTACTCATTGAAGAAAAATATGGGGGAATAGGGTTAGGATCACTCGAAGCCGTGGTGATTAGTGAGTGTATAGGTAATCACGTTGCGCCTGTGCCTTTTTTCAGTAGTTCAGTCATGGCGGCTACTGCCATTCAACTCTGTGGGTCTGATTCTCAGAAGGAGAAGTATTTGCCGAGGCTTGCAACCGGTGAACTCACCGTAGGACTGGGGATCTCAGAATTGAGCGGCCGAAGAAACGGCGGTGGTATCACCTCCTCAGGCGAATCACTTACCGGTAGTGCGTTGTACGTACTCGAACCTACCGCTGAGCTGATCTTGGTTGCAGACCAGAAGGCTCGATTGTTTTTGGTTGAACGAGGAGCTATGGGCCTATCCAGTAGGGCAATGCCACAAATCGATAGGACAAGACCTATTGCGACTATAGATTTAGACGACACTCCAGCGGAATCTTTAGTCGGCTCAACACCTAGCGGCATACAAGCACTAATTGATCTAGGTAGAGTTACTCTCAGCGCGGATACGCTTGGTGCGTCACAATCGATGTTAGATCAAGCAATCGCCTATTCACTTCAACGCGAACAATTTAATCGAGTCATTGGCTCCTTCCAAGCTGTGAAACACATGTGCGCTGAGATGGCGGCGGAAATAGAACCGTCTCGGTCCCTCGTATGGTATGCAGGACATGCGTTAGACGAAGTGCCGGAAGAAAGTCACCTCACCGCTTGTCACACCAAAGCACATCTGTCAGAAGTCGGAACCTTCATCGGAAAAACCTCTACCGTGGTGCACGGTGGGATGGGCTTTACAGATTTGCTTGGTTTGCACTATTGGTTCAAACGAATCGGTTTTAATCGTCAATATCTCGGTGGTCCGGAATACGTTCGCGAAGAAGCGGCCCGAATCCAAGGATTAGTTGCCTGAAGAGGTCTGAGCTCGATCTGCACGTGACGTACTCAACTCTATAATCAGAGTTTCAGAGTCGCGCAATTTAACACCTGAATTCTTGATTTCCACGATTAAGACCCCAAATCTTTGTCAAACTAGATAAACACTCAATGCTTTATGTCTGATAGTCTTCCAGTACTCCCTCTGAAAAATCTTGTCTGTTTTCCCGGACTATTCCATCCCGTGAATGTTGGAAGGGAAAAGTCCTTAGCTGCCGTAAAGGTTGCACAGCAAGAGGGCGGGCAGATCATCACCGTTCTACAGAAACAGCCTGACGAAGAGGCACCGCAAAGAAACGATTTGTGTGACGTTGGAACCATCTGTGGAATTAAGCGCGTCCTTAAAAAGGAAGGTGGTGCCCAGATTGTTTTGGAAGGCCAAACCCGAGTCGTTCTAGGTAAAAAGTCTCCACATCGAAAATACCTGCGAATCGAATATGAGCCAATGGTGGATCTCGGTGAAATGGTCGCGGAAGGAATGTCGCCAGAAGCAGAAGCCATTCATCGAGAAAATCGTACTCTCGCGGAAAAAATAGCCAATCTGTTAGATGAGGACAAGGAGCAAGTACTCCGTCAGTTACTAGGGAAAATCACCAATCCGGTGACCCGAGCCTATCACTTCCTGTCGAACGGCACAGGCTATGAAATCAGTGATGCACAAAAAGCACTTGAACTGAATAGTGCTGAGGAAGTATTGAAGGCCGCATTCGACACCTTGAGTAAGGAAGTCACTGTCCTGAAAGTTCAGCGTGAGATTCAGAAGTCAACGCGAGAAAATACCGAATCTATGCAACGCGAAGCCATGTTGCGTCAGCAGAAAAAAGCAATCGAAGAAGCTTTAGGTGACGATGCTGGCGACGACGATGAGTTAATTGAACTGCGTCGAATGCTCAGGGAGATCAATTTTCCTGACGAAACTAAAAAAGAACTGGACCGCGAACTTAAGCGAATTCAACGCATGGCACCGCATCATGCGGAGTTCCAAGTAGCGCGTAGCTATCTTGAGCTAGTCACAGAATTACCTTGGAATACGGTCACAGAAGATAGTCTTGATCTAAAGCATGCAAAGAAAATTCTGGATGAAGATCACTACGGCTTAGACGACGTTAAAGATCGCATCCTTGAGGCACTGGCAGTCCTCAGCCTTAACCCAGAAGCGAAAGCTTCGATACTCTGCTTTGTTGGACCTCCTGGTGTGGGCAAGACCTCACTTGGTCAGTCCATTGCTAGGGCGATGGGTCGAAAGTTCCAACGAATGAGTCTAGGAGGACTGCACGACGAAGGAGAATTACGCGGCCACAGACGCACTTATATTGGCGCAATGCCTGGTCGAATCATTCAAGCGATTCGTCGATCCGGTGTACGTAACCCAGTATTGATGCTTGATGAAATCGACAAACTTGGTCGAGACTTCCGGGGAGATCCATCCTCTGCACTTATGGAGATTCTTGACCCAGCTCAAAATAAAGAATTTAGAGACAACTATCTCAATCTACCGTTCGACCTATCAAAGGTATTCTTCATTGCTACAGCCAATACTCTGGATGGGATTCCTCGTCCGCTTCTGGATCGTATGGAGAGACTAGAACTATCTGGCTACACGGAACTCGAGAAGGTTCAGATCGCACGAACCTACCTCATTCCACGACAGATTGAGAACAATGGACTCAAGCCTGAGCAACTAAAACTCACAGAAGATGGATTGAATCACACGATTCGCAAGTATACCCGTGAAGCAGGTGTCAGAGAACTCGAGCGAACGATTGAGCGCATCGCTCGCAAACGAGCGAAAGACAGTCTAATGCAAGGAAAACTCACGGAGTTTATCGATGCAGACGAAATAGTAGGTTTGCTCGGACCAGAAAAATTCAAGGAAGAGAATCTGAGATTGGATCTCACAAGTGGCGTAGCCACTGGTCTTGCTTGGACGGAAGCCGGTGGAGATGTCTTGTACGTGGAAGCTTCACTGACTCAAAAAGATGAAAAAGTGACCATTACAGGTCATATCGGGCAGGTAATGCAGGAATCGGCAAAGGCAGCTCGTTCTTATATCTGGTCCGCGGCCGATGAATTCAAACTCAGTAGAACTGACATCGAGAGCACTGGAGTACATATCCATGTTCCGGCAGGCGCAGTTCCAAAAGATGGACCATCTGCAGGAGTAACCATGGCAACCGCTTTGGTGAGTGCTTACGCAAACAAAAAAGTGAGAAGCGACGTGGCGATGACTGGTGAACTTACCCTGTCCGGACTCGTCCTACCGGTCGGTGGAATTCGAGAAAAGATTCTGGCAGCGCATCGAAACGGTATAAGACACATTATCATGCCAAAGGAAAACGAGTCGGAACTTATCAAGTTACCTGATGTGGTGAAGACTGACTTGAAGATTTCTCTTGTTGACAAGCTCTCGGACGTCGTAAAAATCGCCATACCTGAGTTGAATAAGACAACTCGACGAAAGCGTCAAACGAAAGCCAAGCCAACGGAAAATTAGCCTCCCTCGCAAACCTGCCTATTCCGTTAGGCAGTACAAAGGAAGATTTCGTTGTTTACGACAGACGTGAATCACGTCGCTTTCGCGAAAACAGTACGCGACTTTTCGACCCACATGGACGGTTGTTCCTAGGGCTACAGCGAGGTCTTTAGTTGAGAATGGATCCGGTAAGTTGCCAGCAATCTCCGAGAAGAGCTGGCGCATATCTCTAAAGCGTTGAGTTTGCAATACCTCAACAAGCCGCCTTGCATCCCTACTCCAACGCTTTCGTAGTCTTCGCTGAGTGACGCGTTCTTGTTCCTCATGAATGTATACGACCTCTAGTGTGAAGTTAGGATGTTCGAGAAGCTTCGGGATGAACACCAGCTCACTAAATACCTCCGCCAAGTTTGCTTTTTTAGGCGATTTTCGTCGGGTTTCGGTGCCGTCTGGATGCTTCTTAACAATCGTGAGTAGACGAGCAATCGGATAGACTAGCGTTATTCGATAATTTGGTAGCAATGCGTAGAGTTTTTTCTTCATCGCACTGAAATTTGCAGTCTGTACTTCATAAATCTGATCACCGTACAAAACATCAACGACGTACCCGTCAATGGATACTTCTGTATCGGAATTTTCCGTGGTGTACATGCGTTTCAAAGCTCGGTGGAGTTCCCCCTCATTTAGCTGACCAATCCCGTTCATATCAGGTTACTCTGTCTGTAGATCTGGTGCTGGTACCGTGCTGAAGGTTGAAAATGCAACGAGCGTCTTCTACTTTCGTCGATCTCCCTATTTCTACCTGCGAACTGTGAATCCACTGATCGAACTTCCTTGTTCTGTATAACGATAGATTTCAGGGGTAAATAGTAGGATAAAATTGTTGGAATGGCACAGGTCTGCTGTGGGGTTTACCACTGTGTGTCTTGTAAAGACACTGAGACTTTACGCCTCAATCTCTAACAATCAGATTAAAAGGACAAGGTTATGTCAGCAGATGGCACCTGGAACGTTACAGCAACATCTCCGATGGGAAGTCAAAATGCAACACTCACTTTCAAGACTGACGGTTCCAGTTTATCGGGATCGATGAGCGGGCAACAGGGAACAACCGAGATTTCAGGAGGTTCCGTAGACGGTAACGACTTGAAATGGTCGGTCGCTCTTACTCAACCAATGCCTATCACGCTTGAGTTCACAGCGTCGGTAGACGGAGATAGCATCTCCGGAAATTTCAAAATTGGTGCGTTTGGCTCCGGAACATTGTCTGGTACACGCGCTAGCTAAATGAGTTGGGCAAAAGAGGTTGCCGAGCTCCACCGCCGCGCTTCTCTAGCCCACGCGATGGGCGGACCCGAAAAGGTCGCCCGTCAGCACGAGTTCAACAAGCTGACGATCCGGGAACGGATCGAGAAGGTTGCCGATACCGGTTCGTTTCAAGAGTTTGGGACGATCGCTGGAGTATCCAAATATTCTGAGGAAGGTGAACTGAAGGAATTTGTGCCTTCAAATTTCGTCTTTGGATTGGCAGAAATTGACGAACGTCCTGTTGTTCTTTCTGGTGACGACTTTACGGTACGCGGAGGGTCTGCGGATGCATCGATTGCAACCAAACGAGTCAAGTCAGAAGGACTTGCGCACGATCTAAAACTTCCACATGTGCGATTGGTCGATGGCATGGGAGGGGGAGGGTCAGTAAAGACCATAGAACGCGCTGGGCGCACATATATACCAGAACTACGTAACTGGGAGTATGTAGTGCGACATCTAGCTATCGCACCTTCTGTGTCCTTGGCCCTTGGGTCGGTCGCGGGTATTGGTGCAGCTCGAGTCGCAACCTCACACTATTCTGTCATCGTCCGAGATTCCGCTCAAATGATGATCGCTGGACCTGCGTTGGTTGATTGGGCAAAATTAGGTGAAGTTTCAAAAGAAGAACTTGGGCACTCTCGTATTCACACACGAAACGGGGCAATTGATGATGAAGTTGCTACAGAACCAGAAGCATTCGAGCGCGTAAGAAGGTTCCTGTCCTACTTGCCGACAAGTACTTCTGAACTTCCACCAGTTACTAATGAGAACGACGATCCAAATCGTCGAGAACCAGCGCTCTTAGACATCATCCCCAGAGATCCGAAGAAGACCTACAAGATGCTGCAAGTCCTCCAGAATGTCGTCGATAGAGGTTCCCTCTTTGAGATGGGTGTCAAATGGGGCAGATCCATACATACAGTTCTGGCAAGGATAAATGGACATCCGGTGGCGATTTTTGCAGAAAATCCACGAATATACGGAGGTGCTTGGTCCGCAGATGCATGTCGCAAACTCATACGGTTTATTGATCTAGCGAGCACCTTCCATCTGCCTCTGATTCACTTTGAAGACTGTCCGGGTTTCTTAATCGGTAAGAAGAGCGAGGAAGACGCTACCATTAGATTTGGGTCAGCAGCTCTGGCCGCGTTGGGACAGGCTTCTGTACCTTTCTGTAGCATCATCGTACGAAAAGCATTCGGCGTCGCCGGCGGTGCTAATCACAAGCCAGGATCGCACCACATTCGTGTTGCTTGGCCATCTGGTGATTGGGGATCGCTACCGATCGAAGGTGGAATAGAAGTCGCATACAAAGCAGAATTAGCCGAAGTCGATGACTACGACGCGCATTTAGCAAAAATCAAAGATCGACTCAATCGAGTACGGTCACCGCTTCGGAGTGCAGAACACTTTGAAATAGAAGAAATCATCGATCCACGCGACACGAGACCACTCCTCTCGAAGTGGGTCAAGCTAGCTCGCAAAGTGACTGAACCTACAACCGCAACTTTTACTTACAGACCATAACAATTTTCCAAAGGAGAAACAATTGAGCGACACCACGTACACCATCTTTGGGGCTGAAGAGTCCCCTTACTCAGTCAAAGTTCGCTCATACTTTCGCTATAAGCAACTACCACACGAATGGAAAGGTCGACACCAAGATCCTGAAACTTACGGTAAACATGCTCGACTTCCACTTATTCCTCTTGTAGTTTCATCTGAAGGCAATGCACTACAAGATTCGACGCCGATCATTGAGACGCTGGAAGGATCCTATTCAGAACCATCCATCTACCCGGACGATCCTGTAGCAAAATTTGTATCTGACTTACTCGAAGAATTCGGTGACGAGTGGGGCAATAAGTGGATGTTTCACTATCGCTGGGCACGCCCCGTGGACCAGATCGGTTGCGCGACACGCTTGGTCAAATTCAATAACCCTTCGATTGATGGTGATCAGCTAGACATAGCGGTAAACAACCTGAGAGATCGCATGGTCAATCGCGTGTACTTCGTTGGCTCAAATGAACAAACCGCACCTCAGATTGAACAGTCGTTCCAGGATTCACTGAAGATTCTCGAAACCCATCTGGCCTCAAGATCGTATTTGTTCGGTGAGCGACCTTCTTTTGCTGATTTCGGACTCTGGGGGCAAATCTACAATGCAAATAGAGATACTACCCCAGCTACATTCGTGGCACAAGCTCCAAATGTACTCGCTTGGCTTGATCGAATGCTGAATCCTCAGGTCTTGGGTGAGTTTGAAGAATGGTCTGCCATTCAACCCACACTTCTTCCGCTACTCAAAGACCAAGTCGGTGGAATGTTCCTTCCGTGGTCCGTTGCCAACAGTCAAGCAATTGCAGATAACGCAGATGAATTCTCCGTCAAGATAGACAGTGGTACATGGGTTCAAAAACCTCAGAAGTACCATGCGAGATCGCTCCGAGCCATACGCGAGAAATATGTCGCTGTCAGTTCAAATAATGAGTTGAATCAACTACTTGAAGAAACTAGCTGTCTACAACATCTAACATAGTTCTTAATAACCGCTGAAATATCCAACCTAAATTCAAAAGGACATCTGAATGACAATCCAACTTCGACAAATCTGCTTAATAGCCGAAAAACTCCAACCTGTGATAGATGATCTCACGAACATTCTGGGAATAAAAGCTTGTTTCATAGATCCTGGAGTAGGTCACTTTGGACTCGAGAACACTCTCATGTGTGTTGGACGAAATTTCATGGAAGTGGTTGCTCCTATCGAGGACAACACGGCTGGAGGTCGATACCTCAACCGTCGCGGTGGCGATGGCGGCTATATGGTTATCTGTCAAGCAGACAGCTACGAAAATCAGCAGGCAGTACGCCAGCGCGCGCTGGACAACAACATCCGTATCGCGCATGAAAGTGCTCGAGAAAATTGGAATATCTGCCAGATTCATCCCGGTGACATGATCGCTTCTTTCTTTGAAATTGAATGGGTCCCACCTAACGATTTCAACGGTAATTGGATGCCGGCAGGCGGTACACAGTGGGAGGATAAAGTCGATCAATCCACTACTGTTGACTACCTGGGCGTCGAGCTCCAAGGCGCCGATCCCGTTGAGTTAGCAGACCGCTGGGGTAAGGTCGCAGGATTACCGATTGATCGAGATGGAGATCAGTTAACCATGGCCTTAAATAACGCCACGATCCGCTTTGTGGAAGCAACAGACGGAAGAGGAGCGGGCCTAGGTGGACTCGATATCAAAGTTGCCGATCGAGAGAGCATTTTGTCTAACGCAAAAGCTCGAGACTGTTATGTCTCTGACGAGCAAGTAAATATCTGCGGAACAAGGTTTTATCTAAAGGACTAGCGCTCTTGGGTAATGCCTAGATTTTGAGGTTTGGTTTCCAAGACTTCGCCTTCCCGTAGGTAATTTCTAGCGATAGGTACTAGCAGCATTAGTACGAGACCAGCAACTACACCGATAGTGCCATAGATAAAGAACGCCTCTTGATACACGGGTAAGGTATCTACGGGGTTAAGGTCTTGACCTGCCACCCGTTCTACGGATGCTAATTTCGCTAACCACCCTGCGAAAAGTGATCCTACGGAAGCTGCCAAGAACCAAATTCCCATCATGACTCCCAATATCTCAGTCATTGTGAATCGTGTGACCATCGATAAACCCACAGGTGAAATACAGAGTTCACCCGTCGTAAACAACAGGAATGTCAAAACTAGCCACAAGAAGGCGACATTTGCAGAATCGTCAGCAAAGAGACATCCAATCCCTAGCACCATTGCGCCTAATCCAGCCTGAAGAATCGCCAGAGCAAATTTCATCGGTGTAGACGGTTCTGAACCCCGCTTACTCAGGCAGTCCCACAGCATTGCGAATAACGGTGCAAGGCAGATAATGAACAACGGATTCATGAAGTCAATCTGCGCTGCATCTATCTCAAAGAACCAAAATGTCAGATCCATGTTGCGATCAACGAACAATTTCATGCTCGAGCTGAATTGCTCAAACAACGACCAGAATATTGGAGAGACTACGATCAGAAGGAGAACGACGACAATTCTCTGCAGTTCCTCGGTCGTTCTTTTTAACCAAACCCACGTAAGTAAACCCACCACCGACACCACCGATAGGATCATCAATACGTACTGAACCGACTGGTGATATTCAAGAAGGTAACGTGTGACGATTACCATGAAAATCGCAGAAACGTAAACCCACCAACAACGAGTCAATCCGAATATTCGTTGGTTATCGAGATGAGGGCGAGGTACACCACCTAGACCGACAAAGTGTTTTTGACCTAATACAAACACTACGAGACCCAGTAGCATGACAATCCCTGCCAAGCCAAAGCCATATGCCCAACCATAAGTTCTACCTAGATAACCGCAGACAATGGTTGCGATAAGCGCACCTAAATTGATGCCCATGTAGAAAATCGTGAAACCCTGGTCCCGTCTTGGATCGTTCTGTTCGTAGAGTTGGCCGACAAGGTTGGAAATCGCAGATTTAAGAAAACCCACGCCGAGCACGATCGAGGATAAAGCAAAGAACATGGCATTGAGACCTATAGGATCTCGGACAACCACACCTTCCGCTAAATAGGCTGGTGAGCCTTCGATTGCCATGAGGGAGTGACCGACACAAAGCAGAATCGCGCCAAAGATCACTGCTCTTTTGAAGCCAAGATAACGATCTGCGAGAAATCCTCCAACAACCGGCATAAAGTAGACCATAGCACCATAGACTGCCCAAATCTCGTAGCTACTGTCGTCGGCGAATAAAAAGTGCTCGACTAGATAGAACAGTAGAAGTGCTCGCATGCCATAAAAGCTGAATCGTTCACAAGCTTCAGCTAAGAAGAGGACGAATAGACCTCGTGGGTGTCCGAGAAAAGTTCCTCTTGGTATGGTCAGAGATTCGCTCATTTCCGCTCGCAAATTTGAGATTGCAAAGGTGGTGTAGTTGAGCTTGACGTACTAGCTATTTTGCGAGATCTACTTGTACGTTGCCGCCGGTAAGCACAACACCCACATGCTTACCTCGAACCTTTTCTTTATTCTTGAGCAATGCTGCCATCGGAACTGCTGACGAAGGTTCAATCACTATTTTCAGTGTAGACCAAATCAGCCGCATCGCCTCAACTATCTCCGCTTCAGTGACGAGAAACACACTTGTTTGATGGCGACTCAAAATCTCGAAATTCCTGACACCTACTCCAGCTAACAAGCCGTCTGCGATGGACTTTGGTGGATATGGCGGAAGCCTTTCATTACGTTGTAGTGACTCATAGGTTTCTCCTGCCAGTTCCGGCTCAGCACCTACAACTCTTGCTCTATTGCCTGCGCCAACGATGCAACCTGAGATCAAACCACCACCACCCACTGGCACCCAAATTTCCTCTAGATCCTTTACCTGATCCAGCAGTTCAAGTGCCATCGTACCTTGGCCTGCGATGATTAAATCATCGTCATAGGGAGGAACCACATGAGATTCGTGAGAATCCAAGAATTCTCGCATAACCTCCTCTCTAGAGGCGAGTTCCGGCCCACATGGGATGATTATTCCGCCATACCGCCGGATATTCGCCTTTTTGGTTTCTGAAGCAGTTTCAGGACAGACTACGTAGCACGTCAGGTTTTGCTGTCTAGCAGCCCATGCCAACGCTGCACCATGATTGCCTGAGGAATGTGTAATGACTGACTCACATTGCTCCGATACGTTCAAGACCGAGTATAGAGCACCTCTGGCTTTGAATGCACCGGTCTTCTGTAAGTTCTCGCACTTGAAATACAAGTAACAGCCAACTATTTCGTTAAGAGTCGATGACTGAAGAATCGGAGTCCGGTGGACCTTTCCTTTTAGAAGCTGTGAAGCCTGTTCTACGCTCTCGAGGTTTAGCACAGTTGAACTCTCAGCAAGGGATGTGAGAAGCCTAATTGGAGAACCGCACTAATTCACTGAGACAGGAACTTTATAACCATCCGAAAGTGTGACGGTTCGGTTATACACAGGACTCTCAGAGGTAGACTCCTGGTCCTCGACAAAGTATCCTGCTCTTTCAAACTGTATCTGTGAAAAGTCGGCTTTGTGCATGGCACCTTCGATATATCCTTGTTTAACGACCAAGGATTCTCGATTGATTTGCTCGTCGATATTGTTGGTGTCCGGGATTCGAGTGGTGAACAGTTTGTCGAATAAACGAAATTCCGCTGGTACAGCATTGTTACCCGAAACGAAGTGAATAACACCTTTAGGTTTGAGTCCGCTAGTGTCTTGCCCACTTCTTGATTCAGGGAAGTACGTTACATGTAATTCAGTGATTTTCCCCTCAATGTCCTTGATCACCTCATCGCACCGGATGATAAATGCATACCTTAAACGCACCATTCCATTGATAGTGAGTCGACGATATTTTCTAGGAGGATCTTCCGAAAAATCCGTTCGCTCAATATAGATCTCTCTACCAAAAGTAAGCGTTTTCTCTCCTAGCTCATCATGTTTTGGATGCCAAGGCGCTTCAAGACGTTCGTCCTGCCCTTCATAGTTCGTTACGACGACCTTCAGAGGATCGAGTACAGCCATACTCCTAGGAGCAGATTCCTCAAATTCTCTACGGATGCAAAAGTCAAGTAACTCCGTCTCTACCAAGTTGTCTTGTTTGGTAACACCAATGCGTCGAGTGAACTCCCGAATAGAAGCCGGCGGTACGCCTCGCCGCCTCAATCCTGAAATGGTGGGGACACGCGGGTCGTCCCAGCCACTTAGGAAGCCTTGCTCGATAAGAGATGTGTAGATTCGCTTTGACATTACGTTGTATTCCAGTCCCAATCTCGAAAACTCGATTTGAGGTGGATGATGGTTTACTCCAATGTGTTCAATGACCCAATCGTAAAGCGGACGATGGTCTTCGAACTCCAAAGTACACAGCGAGTGGCTGATTTTTTCCAACGCATCACAAATGCAATGAGTGAAGTCATACATCGGATAGATACACCATTCTGTACCGGTTCGATGGTGTTCGGCAAACAAAATTCGGTATATCACCGGATCTCTGAGATTGATATTCGGCGAAGACATATCGATCTTGGCGCGAAGTACCTTTGTGCCTTCTTGGAACTTCCCTGCTCGCATTTCTCTGAAAAGGTTCAGGTTTTCTTCTTCCGTCCGATTGCGATACGGGCTGGAGGTGCCTGGAGTCGTGAGCGTCCCGCGTGTGGATCGAATCTCGTCAGAGGACAGATCACACACGAACGCATGACCACCTTCGATCAGTTTTTCAGCGAAGTAATACAGCTCGTGAAAATAATCTGAGGCAAATGTAAGTCGGTCTTCCCAATCGTACCCTAACCACCGCACATCGCGCTGGATGGCTTGGACAAACTCCTCACTTTCTGCAAGAGGATTAGTGTCATCGAATCTCAGAAAAGTCTTGCCACCATATTCCTCGGCGACACCAAAATTCAATGCAATGGACTTTGCGTGGCCGATGTGGAGAAAGCCATTAGGTTCAGGTGGAAATCGAGTGACGATTCCATCTGCAAGCTTTCCTTCCTCTACGTCAGCTACAACACGCTTACGGATAAAATCAAGTACTTCAGGGGGCATGGCGCTCACATTTTAGAAAGGTACGGCACATTGAATCTAAACGCTCAATCCTCAGAAAGACCATGACCTTGTCTACAAGCTGGGCGTAGATTCGGGAAGATGTGGCTAAAGACACACCTAGTCTTCGGGATCAGCCTGCTCTGTGGTGTTCTATACGCAGAGAACCTAGAACCCGCTGTTTACACCTACGGCGTAATTTTTCAAGATACTCCAGTTGGACTGTTCCAACAACACATAGAGATAGAAACCTCTGGAGAGATTCAGATCACCGAGGATCTGCGTCTCTACACCGTAGATCAGAATCCGCACATCAGATCAAAGACCTATCGATTCAACAACGAGTGGCCTCACCGTCTGGTATCTGCCACTTCGACGAAATCAGACATGCCCATTCAGAATTGGTTCGACACTAAGGATGGAAACCACGATGAGGTACAGAGTAATTCCATACTCTTAAGCGATCTACTACTTGGCCAGCACATCGAATACGCCAACGCGAACTCAAAGATCTTCAAGAGACTCGCTAATTCACTCAAACAGGTTCACAGTGCCAAATGGTTGATCACAACTGGCGAGGATACCATGATCGATCCGCACCATACTGAAAATGTGATCGAGGTAGACGAGACTGGCACTGTTCTTAGGATTCGATCTGGATCGATTGAGTACATGGCGCTACTTACATCGGAAGCTATCGACCAATTTCGAGGCTCTTTACGCATTCCGTTCGAATCTATTCTGAGAGTTTCGGTCACCAGGGCGATTCCAAGTCCTAGAACTCTCAAACTACTCAAGATCAGATTCCGAGCTCCAGATCTAGACGCAAATGCTTGGTTGCCCTTTTTAGACGAGTTAGGTACACTCAAAAATGATTCCAGAAAGCATCGAGTGGTTAGACAATCCGAAATCCACGACATGCCTCTTCTACAACACGCAACTCACTTGAATCGCTTAAATTCTCTGGTAAAACAAATACATACAAGAAATTTAGACATCCCGGGCAAAGCCGCTGTACTAGTCCAATTCATCCACGATTATCTTGAGTATGTTGATCAGAGTGAACAACTGAACCTTGCTGAGATCATCGATCAAAGACGAGGCGACTGTACAGAATTTGCCGAGTTATATCGCGCGTTAGGCGATCATCTAGGGTTAACTGTGACGACCGTATTTGGGTTGGTCTACGAACCTGAATCCAGGACCTTTCAGCCTCACGCATGGAACGAAGTTGCGTACCGAAATATGTGGATTGGTGTCGATGCTACTTTCAATCAGACTTTGATAGACGCTACACACATCCCCTTTCCATCTTCAAACCACGCAGCACTGATGTATGACCTGCGAAATATGGAATTCGAAATCGAGGAGCTGCATTGGTGAGGCAATAAATCCAAGAAACACCCGTCTCTTACAATTCAGTCCGCTAACTCTTCTATCCCACGAGAAACAAGAATATGAAATCGAAAGAAATCCGCCTCAACCAACGCCCTCATGGAATGCCTACACCTGAGGACTTCAATGTAGTAGAGGTCGATGTACCCGATCCCCAGGACGGCGAAATTACAGTTAAAAACGTCAGCCTAACCGTCGATCCATACATGCGCGGCAGAATGGTTGATAGAGCATCCTACGTCGCAGGTTTTGATCTGTCCGAGACATTAACCGGTGGCGCGATTGGAAAAATCGTTGAATCTCAAAACTCTGACTTTCCTGTTGGTGAATATGTAGAGTCGCATTTAGGTTGGCGCGAAGCTTGGACCGGATCCAGTCGAGGAGTTCGCAAACTTGGAAACCTGGAAGCACCACCAAGTGCTTACCTGGGTGTTTTGGGTATGCCAGGTATGACTGCATACGTCGGGCTATTGGACGTCGGAGCTCTCAAAGAAGGAGAAACGGTATTTGTATCTGGTGCTGCAGGTGCGGTAGGTAGTGCAGTCGGTCAGATTGCCAAAATCAAGGGATGTAAAGCAATTGGAAGCGCGGGTGGCAAGGAAAAAGTTCGACATCTCGTTGAAGATCTGGGTTTCGACCACGCCTTTGACTATCGAGATGGTCATTTAGAACGCCAAATCCTGGAGGGGGCTCCTCAACGAATCGATGTCTATTTTGATAACGTTGGCGGTAGCCACCTACAAGCAGCGTTGAACTGCATGAATCCCAATGGACGTCTTCCGCTTTGTGGTGCCATTTCCCAATACAACGCAACTGAGGCAGTACCTGGACCCAATAATCTAGCGATCGCAATCGGTAGTCAATTGACACTGAAAGGCTTCATCGTCTCAAACTACAACCACTTGAGAGAGGATTTCATTCGCGACATGACATCTTGGGTGAACTCAGGCCAGCTTAAATATCGAGAGACCGTCTTTGATGGTATAGACGAGATGCCGAATGCCTTTATCGGCCTCTTTACCGGTGCAAACACAGGCAAGATGATCATCAATCTGGATGATTAGGGAACGCTCTCGATAGATGGAGACGATTGAGATATCAGGAGTCGGTTAGCTACGTCCATTAGGGTGTCTCACCAGTAGTTGTATTTCTGAATTTCGCCCAGAACGTCTGGTTTTCTGGGCAATGTGCAATGGATTGCGTCGTTGCGTGGGATTTTTGAATGATTACAAGCCCGCGTCAACGCGGGACAACCGGAAAAATCCCAACTAATTCAATTGCCTAATATTTGAGGGTAATTACAGTTGCGGAAAGTTGCAAGAACTATTCCCTTGTCTCACTACTGAGGTAGTTCAATGTCCTCATGGCCAATGCAACGAAGTGTTTCTACGTTAGTCTGCACGCTGGTTGTACTCGGATTCACCTCCGGCTTATACGCACAGAGTGAGGAAGAACATCCAGGGCAGGAAGAAGACCAAGATCACAAGCATGAGATCGAGGAATTGGTTGTAACCGGTACGCTAATTCAAGGTGAACAACCTTCAAGTGCAACTCCGTTAACGACGTTCACACAAGAGGAGCTAGGCTCACTTGGTGCATCCGACTTTAAAGACCTCGTTCAGTCGATGAGTTTCAACGCAAGTTCTCTGGGGGTGAGTGCGACTAACTGGGTTGGCGACGATAGTTCCTCCGGCAACGCCAGTATCAATATCCGAAATATCGGTAACGGTGCGACTCTAGTCTTAGTCAATGGTAAGCGTGTGCTTGCGTCTGCGTTCAATCAAAACGGCGGCTCGTATGTGGACATTCAGACCTTGCTGCCTAATATTGCGATTTCACGCATCGACGTGCTGAAAGATGGAGCATCAGCTCTCTACGGTTCCGATGCAGTAGCTGGAGTAGTAAACATCGTCACACGTGATTCCTATCGCGGGATTGAAATTGACGCGAATGTAGCGCTCGACCATGAGACTAATAACCAACGGGACACAACATTTCAGGCCATTTACGGCGGTGGCACAGAAGATTTGCAAGTTACCCTATCTGCAAGTTATTTGGATCGCGGGGAGCTGGCTATCGGTGATCGTTTTGAACGATTTGGCAAATCAGGGTTGTCTAGTTTTGGCCAGCCTGGTCGGTATGTACCTCAAATCGAAGCATCAGGGCCACAACCGGTTGAATCAAACTACTGGTGGCCGAATGGCGGCGCGAATCCTGCGGATTTCAGAGGCAGCTTACCTGATTCAGAGTGTGCCAAAGCCGCTACCGACGACGGTCCACAAGGGACGCTCGGACTCCACCCGACCTTCTCACATATATGTGTGTATGACTATTCCAGTTTGTTTGCTCTGGTACGACCCGGACAGCAGCTGTATGGGCGGGGTTCGCTTTTCTGGTACCTGCCTAACGACACCAACCTATACGCCTCAATTAATTCCCATCGCACAGACTCCTCAGGCGGAAATTCGTTTTATCCAGACGTTCGATATGTGATCGTGCCCGAGCATAACTTAGGTTTGCAGTTAGATGCCGCGAGACGCGGATTTGAGCCCGTACCCTATCAAGGATTACAAAGAGTGCTTGGTGGTGCTCTAGGATCGAATTACGAAGACCGACCGGTCAATACAAGAGATGTGGCAAAGCGTCGAGGAGTCAGTTACATCATCGGGATTGACAGTGAGATTAAGTTCTTGCAGAAAACTTGGAGCAGTGATCTCAGCATGTCTGCTTCCAACCGTTCGAGCGCATTTACGCGTCCAACTGACACCATCATTGAACACATGAACTCAGCATTCGATGGGTTCGGGGGACCAAGTTGTAACCCAACGACCGAAACGCGTGGATCTGGAAATCTCGGTATCGGCAATTGCTTCTACTACAACAGTTTTCAAACCAGTGTATACGACCCGGTAACGGGCGAACAGTGGGCTGAGTCCAACGCACCTTGGGCGGCTGATCCGTCACTCACCATTTCAGAAGCTGCTCGAATGTACCAAAATACACCAGAACTTATCCAATGGTTACAAGGTCCCTATGAGAATAAACGATCGTTTCGGCAGTTCATTATTGATTGGGTGGCTACCACGGAAATCGGTGAATTTCGTGGATTGCCAATCGGTTTTGCGATAGGTTCTCAACTCCGACGTGAGTCAGCAAAGGTCGACTACGATCCCATTGCAAACGAGTTTGGCTATTCGTTTTTAGCTGGTGACAATGATTGGACGAATCGCATTCGTTCGCATGCTTTTTTCTCTGAGGTTCGTATACCACTCTCGAATTTCATCGAAGCTACGGGTGCCTTACGGCATGAAAGTATGTCCAATCCAGATGAATCTTCAATCGATCCAAAATTTGGTCTACTAGCTGAAGTTAGTGACTCTTTATCCGTGCGACTTAGTTGGGGTACGTCATTTAAAGTCGGTTCACTTTTACAAACTGGTGGGTCTCGCACGGTGTTTCGCAATTCCAGTGACCCGTTTTCAAATGCTGCGTCGTTAGCCTATCGCTCGTCATTGGCACGAGGTAATCCAGATTTAGTTCCAGAAGCAGCTGTGACTTTCAATCTAGGTTTTACTTGGGAACCATTGCCTTTTTCCGGACTGCGGATTAGCGCTGATTGGTATCAATACGAATATAGTGACCTAATCATCAGGGAGGCCCACCAGACATTGATCGACCTAGATAATGCCAGTCGTTGCCCGAATGGGATCAATGGCGATTCAGATGCTGGTCCTCTGTGCGGAGTCTGGGACCACGATGGCGATGGTGTCGAAACTGTATTCAGCATTGGACCTGGAATACCCAATAAGGTGATTCGGCGAGAAGATGGTTATCTCGTCCGGACGGAACCGTTGTTTCTCAACGCCAATGAGCTGTCTGCAAGTGGTATTGATTTCTCAGCCAGTCACTCTCTAGATATTAGCGAGACAGACAGTTTGGTAATTTCTGCATCGATATCGGCATACCTGGAGTATGAGATGACATTGCCAAGTGGAGAGTCAATTAACGGATTAGGTTTTCGAAATGCCAACAATCCAATTGCACGTCCCATGCCTGAGTACCGCGCTCGGGTTGCAGTTGATTGGAATCGAGCAAATAGTGCGACAACATTCAGTATTAACACCCTTGATGGATACGAAGACAGAAGCGTTCAGGGTATCTTTCTAGGTGACTATATTGGCTATGCGCCGCAGATAGACTCGATGACAACGCTGGACTTTCGATTGTCCTACAACGTAGGCCAGTTACTTTTCGATGAGACTGACACATGGCTGACTTTCGGCATGAAGAATCTCCTTAATGAAGAACCACCTCTAACTCATGTGGATGGAGCATACGATTATTACACCCATGATCCAAGAGGAAGGATTTACTATGCGCGGTTCAAGTACGAACTAGCGAATGATTAGTCTGGTGATCCCGCAGCACTCGTCGCCAGACCTCCAATCCAACTCCAATCAAAACTCCTAAATTCGATCACGCAGGCTGGAAATCAGGATAGATGAAAGTCCTTGTTGTCGGCGGGGGGATTTCCGGATTAAGTCTCGCCCTAGCTCTCGCAAATGAGAACATCGAAACTGAGGTATTTGAGCAAAACGACTTTGTCGACACGACCGGAACTGGAATTCAGTTATCACCTAACGGCTCACACATAGTCGAGGCTTTACCACTCGATGGTATCCTTGCAGACATTGGGACTGCCCCACAGAACCTGCAAGTACGAGATGGCATTACAAACAAAGATCTCTGTTCCTTCTCACTGAATTCAGAGAAACCAGCTAAATGCTCTATGAGGACTGGGTACTATCACGTTGCACGTTCCTCGCTCATTGAACTCTTGTCTCGTTCAGCAAGGAAAAACACTTATGTATCGCTCCACGCCAAACAGGAAGTCAAGCAGGTCATTCAAAAAGAGGATTCAGCTTCCATTGTTCTCTCAGATGTTGAGGTGGACGCAGACTTTGTCGTTGGCTGTGACGGAATTCATTCACTCACGCATAACTCTGCATTCAAACAAAGACAAAAACGATGGACCGGTTTTGTCGCCTATCGGATACTCTGTGATTTGTCACAAGTACCGAGTAGATTTGCAGAATGTCCAGTGCTCTCCCTAGGTCCTTACCGCCATATCGTCACCTATCCACTCTTCCACGAAAACAAACTCAACTGTGTATTCATCGTGCCAGAGTCAGAAGAATCTTTGGAATCATGGTCCCAGCTAGGTAATCGCCAACAGTTACACGATCACTTCAGGCTATGGTCTCCAGACATCGGCGATCTAGTCAATGTTTTGCCAGAGGACAAGCTATTTAAGTGGGGTTTGTATCGAGACAATTCTCTCAAACGTTACTGGAATGGAAACCGGATTTTTCTGATCGGCGATGCTTGTCGAAGTGTCCTTCCTTTTACAGCTCAAGGTGCTGCGCTTGCTCTAGAAGACGTTGCACTTCTAACTCGATTTCTATGTCGATGGTCAAATTCAGAAGACAAAGGTGTAAGGTTCAGGCACTATTCAGCCAAGAGAAAACGTCGCACCATTCAAATTGACTTGATGAATCGAGCATGTCAACTGTCTTACCACACGCCTAGGATGCTAGGGAAATTCAGAGATTATTCTCTCCCGCTAGGCTATGTAGCAGTAAAGAAAATCGTTCACGATTTTGTGATATGACTCAACTAACACTTCTAGTAAGTGTTTGGAGCGACAAAGCCACGTAGAATCTCTCTTGAACTAGCTCACTATCGAACACATGACATTGTTGCTACACGATTATGTCTACATCGTCCTCAGCTGCTGCATGGGTACGTGTTTTTCCCTTGAAGTGAGAAACATAGTCTTGTTAATCCGTAAGGACCCGAGAGCAAAGCGAAGCCTATTCAACCAAGAAGAATTGAGCAGGAGGCGTAAATTCAAAAAAACGATCAAGAATCTTCTTTACTTCTTATTTGGCATGTGTGTGGTTGTCTATATGTTCACATACGTTCCGAATTTTGAGATTGGTTTCCACCAGCCACTCTTTATTCTAATGCTGGGTACAGGCTCCTTGTATTTGGCCGCTCTAGTAGTGTCAATATCGTGCGAAATTTGGCAAAAACGGACCGCCAAAATTAGGTCGGGGGAGATAAACTCCTAGCTGCAGTATTCGCTTGGTTTCGCTACCTTCCTAGAAACCTGATAGTCGATTTCTTTCTGTGCGTTCGCAGTCTATCGGTCTACTTTCGCTACTGTAAGCATCACCCTTTGCGAGCGGTTTGAATACTGTTAGGCAACACATTTTATTTACACCAAATGGCAGTGGTCGGCGACCACTTGAGGAAGTTCTTACAACGGGCGCAGAGCGAGAATTACAAACGCGTACGATTCCTGCAACAAAACAATCTTCGAGCCAACGAAGCGGAGGCGGCGAGTGTTGAGATATGGATGCTAGTGGGGTCGGAGGAGACTATTCGACTTCACCGTCACGCATTAGGTAGCGATCTAAATTAGAGATTAACTCATCAGCCGCTCGTTTGACGCGTAAAACATCAGGATGAATTTCTTCCGTTGGCATTAAATTCAAAAGTTGCGCTTCACCTTCAAATGCCTTGGTAATGGTATCCACTTCCTCTGTGGTCAAACACAATTCTCCTCTTGTCAAAAGCTCTTTACATAGAGCAAGCGTACGTTCCACGCGAATCAAAGAGTCGTTGCAGGTCTCTAATCGTCTTCTTCTGTATGTCGCTGTATGCAGACGACCAGTTTGACCGTTCATGTTTAAGATCATGGATCTGTAAGGCTCTACCACTTCTGACGCAAGATCAAATACGTTGTGTACTCTCGCATATCGAATATCGAATAGACAACACACCGCTTTCGTCATTCTTTCAGCAGCTTGCGCTGATCCAGACTCGGAATAATCGAAACGTATTGCGGACAAATAGTCGGGTTTATCACTTTGGAGCCAAAAAGTGTTTGTTCGGGTTAGCGTTTCTACGACGCTTATAAAAGACGCTCGTAGATGTCTCCCAAGATCTTCTCTATCAGGCATAACTTTGATATCTGTTAAATCTAAATCGCATCCTCCGATTAACATTCCCTGCGCAATCTCTCCACCAATGCTCGGTTGCTTTCGATAGCTTTCTCTGATGTCATTAATGGTCCAGTGAATTGGATTAACTTCCTCAGCAAAGGGTCGCTTTGGAAGGAAGTATCCAACGCTCTCTAAATCTGCATCGTTGTCATGGACCACTGCTACATCCCAGTCACTGTCGGGTAAGTAATACCCATTAGATCGACTTCCAAATAGGATGATTGACTTCGCCCCATACCCTTTCCAATCGTTTGCATACCGCTTTAACCAATCAGGAATCTCAACTTCCCTTTGAGGTCGAGTATTCTGCAAAAGTTGATAGGAAGGTTTATACATGGTTATATTCGGATTGACCCGTCACCCTATTAGATGATTTTAAGCGGAACAATCTGATGAAGTGGATGCCCAACTCTTCTGTCGATCGTTGGTGCTTTGACACTTGACCTTGATTACGTGTAAAACGACAGTCAAGATGAAAACTCAGCGACAAAAAGGCGAGAATCGGTAAAGCCGAAAGCCGCGCTATGTGATCGCGACGGAATTTGCTAAAGTGTGACCTCCTCCTCATTACGAAATACATCTATGCCAGGCAAACACATTACCGATCAACAAGTGAGACTTTACAAGCAGTACAGACAGAAAAACACGCTGCAGATAGCCGCCGCGAAGGCTGGCTTCAGTAGCTCCACAGCCTTTAGGATCGAGGCCGATCCTAGACTTCCGTCCGGCCGGACGAAGCCACGGGGCCGACGCCGACCCGATCCGCTGGCGGGCATATTCGACCAGGAACTCGTTCCGTTGCTGAAGGAAACGCCAAACATTCGCGCCGCCTCGCTGTTCGATGAACTCATGCGCCGCCATCCTGAGCTTGGACCCGGCGTTCGCCGCACACTGGAACGGCGCGTGAGGCAATGGCGCGCAGTACACGGTCCGGAGTAGGAGATCGTATTCCGCCAGACCCACCCACCTGGTCAGCTCGGGCTCTCGGACTTCA
>MPMU01000160.1 GCA_002238665.1 Gammaproteobacteria bacterium bin55 | reverse complement strand
TTTTATAACGAAAACGAAGATCTAGAAATCGTGGGAGGCAAAGGTCGCTCTCTTGTTCGGCTGACAAAACGAGAGTTCAAGGTACCCACCGGATTTTTGGTTAGTACTGAAGCCTACCGGGAATTTATTGATCAAAATGACCTGAAGTCAAGCATTCTGGATCTGGCTCAGCCAGAAATAAATGGAGGGTCGTTTACCTTTAGCCGCGCTTCAGAGGAGATACAAGCACTCATTTTGAACGGTGCCATGAGTGCTTCACTTGAATCAGATATAGGGAATGCCTATCTGGCGTTGGGTAGGAATCCAGCCGTTGCTGTGCGATCGTCGGCAAATGCTGAGGATCTACCAGATCTTTCCTTCGCTGGGCAACAGGAAACTTTCCTGAATGTCTCTTCATCAGAAAAAGTAGTCGAATCAGTGAAGAAGTGTTGGGCGTCTCTCTGGACGGTACAAGCGATTAACTACCGCCACCAGAACGGAATCGATCACGGTTCAGTAGCAATGTGCGTAGTTGTGCAAGTAATGGTTCAATCGGAAGTATCAGGAATCTTGTTCACCGCCAACCCAACCAATGGCGAGAGATCTGAAATGGTCATAAATTCTTCATTCGGTCTAGGCGAAGCTGTGGTAGGCGGTCAGGTGACTCCTGATACCTACATAGTTGACCGCAATAACGGTGAGATTAAGCACAGCGAAATCGGAACTAAGACTCAGGAAATTGTTTCACAAAGAGAGGGTGGAACTGACACCTTCCAAGTATCTGAGTCACGCCAGACTGAATCTTCGCTAGATCAAGGTCAAATTAGTGAGTTGGTCAATCAAGCTCTAGCCATTGAGGCCGAATTCGATGACGTACCTCAAGACATCGAATTCGCGTTCAGAAGCGGAGAACTGCATATTCTTCAGTCTAGGCCAATCACAAATCTGCCTGTACAGCCCATTGAACTCGAGTGGATTGTGCCTAAACCTGCTACTTATGTTTCACGTAGACAGATTGTCGAGAACATGCCGGATCCGATTTGTCCGCTATTCGAGGAACTCTATCTCACGGAAGGGTTGGAATCCACAAGAAAAGGCAAGAGCTTGATGGTGGGCGGTGGTCCGATGTTCATCACTGTGAATGGCTATGCCTACCAAAGATTTGATTTTCCGGTCGTCCATGATCAAGCGAAAGAAAAAGGCTTATTACCTGTCACGGAACAGGAAATCGATGCTGCAGAACTGAAAACCGAAGCTGATGCCAGCAATTCCAAGTCGCGAAAAGAAGGCAGCGGAGACCTGCTTGAGCGAGCTATAAAAGCACAGCTACAGGATATCGAAGTACGGGAGCGGGACATCGAACGGTTCCGGGCCGATCTATCCAACACAGATCTACAAGCATTTGATTCGTGGCGAGTCGAGAACCCTAATGAAGGTGCAGCTCTCTCAATCACAATGCCAAAGAGCAAAAATCCAACCTATGTTGCTTTCAACAATACTGAGTGGAATGACCGCCAATTAGGTGAGTGGCACGAAACCACTCGTCCTCGTTTACTAAGCATCAAAGAAAAATGGTCAAAAGTCGACATTGCTAGTGCTTCGATGCAAACGCTACTAGATGGTATTCGGGAAATGGCGATTGAGGAAGGGTACTACTGGTCAAGTAACGCAAGCCATACCTTTGGTGTCGCGAAATCGACGGACGATCAACTACAGTGCATCCTGCGGGAGACCTTACCTGATCACCACTTCATCAGTGGCCAATTTCTGTCCGGCATTAAATCTAAGACGATGCAAGCGAACGCTGACCTTTTCGAAATTGCACAATTGGTACGAGAGAGTGACGTAATTAGCTACCTGGTCCTAACCACACCATCTAAGTACCTGATGGAC
>MPMU01000159.1 GCA_002238665.1 Gammaproteobacteria bacterium bin55 | reverse complement strand
CTTTATACCGAAAACGAAGATCTAGAAATCGTGGGAGGCAAAGGTCGCTCTCTTGTTCGGCTGACAAAACGAGAGTTCAAGGTACCCACCGGATTTTTGGTTAGTACTGAAGCCTACCGGGAATTTATGGATCAAAATGACCTGAAGTCAAGCATTCTGGATCTGGCTCAGCCAGAAATAAATGGCAGGTCGTTTACCTTTAGCCGCGCTTCAGAGGAGATACAAGCACTCATTTTGAACGGTGCCATGAGTGCTTCACTTGAATCAGATATAGGGGAGGCATATCTGGCGTTGGGTAGTAATCCAGCCGTTGCTGTGCGCTCGTCGGCGAATGCTGAAGATCTACCAGATCTTTCCTTCGCTGGGCAACAGGAAACTTTCCTGAATGTCTCTTCATCGGAAAAAGTAGCCGAATCAGTGAAGAAGTGTTGGGCGTCTCTCTGGACGGTACAAGCGATGAACTACCGCCACCAGAACGGAATCGATCACGGTGCAGTAGCAATGTGCGTAGTTGTGCAAGTAATGGTTCAATCGGAAGTGTCAGGAATCTTGTTCACCGCCAACCCAACCAATGGCGAAAGATCTGAAATGGTCATAAATTCTTCATTCGGTCTAGGCGAAGCTGTGGTAGGAGGTCAGGTGACTCCCGATACCTACATTGTTGACCGCGATAGCGGTGAGATTAAACACAGCGAAATCGGAACTAAGACTCAGGAAATTGTTTCACAAAGAGAGGGTGGAACTGACACCTTCCAAGTATCTGAGTCACGTCAGACTGAATCTTCGCTAGATCAAGGTCAAATTAGTGATTTGGTCAATCAAGCGCTAGCCATTGAGGCCGAATTCGATGACGTACCTCAAGACATCGAATTCGCTTTCAGAAGCGGAGAACTGCATATTCTTCAGTCTAGGCCAATCACAAATCTGCCTGTACAGCCCATTGAACTCGAGTGGATTGTGCCTAAACCTGCTACTTACGTTTCACGTAGACAGATTGTCGAGAACATGCCGGATCCGATTTGTCCGCTATTCGAGGAACTCTATCTCACGGAAGGGTTGGAATCCACAAGAAAAGGCAAGAGCTTGATGGTGGGCGGTGGTCCGATGTTCATCACTGTGAATGGCTATGCCTATCAAAGATTTGATTTTCCGGTCGTCCATGATCAAGCGAAAGAAAAAGGCTTATTACCTGTCACGGAACAGGAAATCGATGCTGCCGAACTGAAAACCGAAGCTGATGCCAGCAAATCCAAGTCGCGAAAAGAAGGCAGCGAAGACCTGCTTGAGCGAGCTATAAAGGCACAGCTACAGGATATCGAAGTACGAGAGCGGGACATCGAACGTTTCCGGGCCGATCTATCCAACACAGATCTTCAAGCATTTGATTCGTGGCGAGTAGAGAACCCTGATGAAGGTGCAGCTCTCTCTGTCACAATGCCTAAAAGCAAAAATCCAACCTATGTTGCTTTCAATAACACTGAGTGGAATGACCGCCAATTAGGTGAGTGGCACGAAACCACTCGTCCTCGTTTACTAAGCATCAAGGAAAAATGGTCAAAAGTCGACATTGCTAGTGCTTCGATGCAAACGTTACTAGATGGTATTCGGGAAATGGCGATTGAGGAAGGGTACTACTGGTCAAGTAACGCAAGCCATACCTTTGGTGTCGCGAAATCAACGGACGATCAATTACAGTGCTTCCTGCGGGAGACCTTACCTGATCACCACTTCATCAGTGGCCAATTTCTGTCCGGCATTAAATCTAAGACGATGCAAGCGAACGCTGACCTTTTCCAAATTGCACAATTGGTACGAGAGAGTGACGTAATTAGCTACCTGGTCCTAACCACACCATCTAAGTACCTGATGGAT
>MPMU01000158.1 GCA_002238665.1 Gammaproteobacteria bacterium bin55 | reverse complement strand
TTGAGGAGCGCATGAATGCGGAGCTCACCTACAACGGCGTAAAAGCCAAAGCGATTGAAGCTAAAGCTGGCGATGTGGTGTTTTTCGTATCAGATGTTTGGCATCGCCGACTCCCACCAAAATCTTCTCACAGGGGACGATTTTTCCTTCAGGTACACTACGGTCGTCGAGACATAGCCCAGCGTGTTAAACCAACCACAACGATCAACCATATCGACGAAGCGGCTGCTGAAAGAATCGATAATGATCGCCAACGCTTACTTCTCGGTCTTCATAGGCAAGGGTTTTACGACGGATAACTGGTTGGACGCAACACGGTCCGTGCTATTCACATGACAATAGTGCAAACACACAATCCTGTACCTCGTTGGTCCGATCTTTGGAACGAACAGGTACCTGAAGCAAAGGGGAATAGTTCACTAGACAATCCAACTCTCACACTCCATCTACCTAAAGAAGGTGAGGCAAACGGTTGTGGCGTGATTATCGCTCCAGGAGGTGGCTACCGCATCTTAGCCTCAGACCATGAAGGGTTGCAAGTCGCGAACGAACTCAACGCCCTCGGCATTACCGCGTTTGTGCTGAAGTACCGCGTAGGACCTACTTATTCAAGTAGGGTTTCCTTGCTGGATGGACAACGCGCTGTAAGAAAGGCCCGAGTCTTGGGGTCAGTACTGGGTTTGCATTCCATTGGATTTCTAGGGTTTTCTGCAGGAGGCCATCTCACCGTAGCAGTCGGAACGGCAAAGAATGCAGAGAGATTGTCGCGTACTAGCAAAACTGATTCTGAGTCTAGTATGCCTGATTTCCTGGTTCCGATTTACGCGGTCACTAACGGGCAGATCAGAGGTCGGAAAGCGGACGAGTATTTTTCTACTGAAACAAAAGTGACAGAACAAACACCACCGACGTTTCTCGTTCACACTCATCAAGACTCGATAGTCTCACCCGAACAGTCCATCATTTTCTACAACGCGCTCCTGGCAAACCGAGTACCAGCTGAGATGCATATTTTTGGCTATGGCGAACATGGTGTGGGATTAGCCGCGGGAGATCCAGATACGAGGGAGTGGTTCCCTCTCTTACATCGCTGGCTTCGCCGAACTGGATTTCTCACCCGAAAAGAGCGAATCGCGGTTCAGGGAAAAGTACCCCTAACTGGAAACGACGGGATCTCATGGCTCACGTTTGTTCCAGAGGACTCGACCTATCCAATTGGAAGACTCCGAATCTATCCTCAGCAAAGAGGCGAGTTTCAACTACCTAAGGAACAAGGACTTATTCCTGGACAGTATATGTTGGAGATCCGGACGATTTCCCATAAGTGGCCGCACGATGCGGAAGGAGACTACACACTCGATCAAGTTACTTGTGAAGAGCGTGGAGTGATTATTCAAGAAGATGGGACCGTTCAACTTCTGACCTGATGTTGCATTCTCGAGAATATGTGCCACGATCTCACTTGAGTATCGGGTTAATTTGACCTGCATCTTTCTCTAGGTCACAGAATGTAACCGCAATTCATGTCTTGCGACTATGAGTCCCCTCGGTAAGCATCGGCAGGATATCAGCCGGTAGCGTTGTGACTCATTTAATCACAAATATGCGTCACTAATGTCTTTGTGACGCATTCATGCACAACAAATTCTTGATCCCTTTCTGCAGTTCTCAACAGTTCGAGGTAAACAAACAAAGCAGATTGGCTGCCTTTTGGCGGCACGAGCACTTGCAGAATTCCCTCGTCTCGTAAATCTGTTAAAAGGCGAGGCGCTGTAGTTCGCAATATGCCAAAATATTCCATGGCCCATCTCTACAAGTCCCCTCGGTAAGCATCGGCAGGATATCAGCCGGTAGCGTTGTGACTCATTTAATCAAAAATATGCGTCACTAATGTCTTTGTGACGCATTCATGCACAACAAAATCT
>MPMU01000019.1 GCA_002238665.1 Gammaproteobacteria bacterium bin55 | reverse complement strand
GCAGTCTTAGCTGCTCTTGAGCCCACTTCGGTGTCCAAAATAAATTCTCGCGCGTTGAGATGTTCGTTCTCAACCAACTCTTTGGCGTTCTGTACAACTCCAGATATGCATCGAAAATTTGCTAGCCCGTGAAAAACCTCCCATTTGTCTCGTTCTGCGACCGCATCGGCCAGTCCATCTCGAACAGGTCTAGTATCTTTTTGATGCCTGCCCCAGGCGGAAATGAAATTTGGATCTTCTCCAATTTCTGGTTTTTCTAAGAAAGCAAAGGCTTCTGTCCACTGCTTCCAGTCGCCATAGCCAAAATTGATTGCACCATTTTTTGTTTTCCATAAAGGACCCGGGCGATCACGCGTACGTCTGCCGTTAGGCCCATGTGCCATTCGATTGCCGCCAATGAAATTACCGACTTGTGCCCAGGGTGCACAGGTATTTGACAAGGCTTCAATCTCGCTGACGTCTACCAGATCACCTTTGCCTGAACATTGAACCCGGTACAACATTGCGCTTGCACCGACGAACCCCGCAATGCCGGCTATAAAGCCCGTCTGATTGTGTGGCAACTGTAGAGGTGGGTCTCCTTCAAAGGCATTAATTGCGGACCAGCCGACTCGCGCACACGCTGTGAGGTTGTTACCGGGTTCATTTGCTAATGGTCCAGACAAGCCATGAGGGGTGATTGAAAGGTGTACCTGATCTGGAGTCAGGTCATTGAGCCTCTCATCAAAATTCACTTCATTGGTTATCACCACGTCAGCGGAACGAATTAACTCGTCAAAATCAAGTTCCGTTCGTGAAACGGTGATCTTCTCTGAATTCGCATAGGCATGTAGCAAGGAGACTCCCTCCTCAGAAAATGGAGGTTCGAGACGAAGAGGGTGTCCGTCTTGATCCTCCACCAGGATTACTTCGGCACCAAAATTTCCAAATAGGCGAGCTGCCCAAGCTCCTGACAGCCGGGTGGACAGGTCAATGACTCGTATTTCCTGTAAAGCAACTTCCACTTCTTGATTAATCCTTAGATTGAGGTTAGCTCGAATTTAATTTATGAAATTTGGGATGACATAGGGACCTTCTGGAATTATCGCTAGGTGCTTGTCCCTGCTTGAGGCAAGATTTTCGCGAATAGTGTCCTCAATCGAGTCTATGAGTTCAACTCCAGTAAGCGATTGATCACCCAAAGTCAGAGAGGGTGCATACAGTTGAACGCGAGCGACGGATTGCGCTCGAACTTGCATTTCCGATTCCCATTCATCAATGTCCGCAAGTGACTTGCGTTTTAGATCTTCCAAAAATCGCTCTTTCCCCTGTGCTATTAGATTGACCTGAGCAGACCTGAAAGAGTCTGAACCAATTCCCTCTGCACATTCACTTGCGACAATCAAGTTAGCCTCTTTCTCCGCTATCTCTAGTGGAGTCACCATTCCTTTAACGGTCTGATAATAAGTCTGATCGAGTGGATAACCACCCGCCGATGTGAGGATATTCTGGTATTTCCGCGAGATGTCAACCGAGGTATATTTGTGGGCAAACGCAACTGCTTCCAGGTGAGACTGTTCAATTTCGCCGAAATTGAATAAACCCAACCGTCGATATTCGTCAATTACAGTGTTAATGGCGTATATCTCTGAGTTCGTTTGTTGCCGTAGCATGTCGAGGACTTCGAGTTGCTCGGCATGCAGCGGATTATTTTCCAGGTTGCACGAACGTGTTGCGGGATCTTCGAGTATGTGTGCGCTGTGGAGTCGTCGAATCGTGTCCGCATGAGCAATCCCTGGCGTGATTACTTTGCGTCCTCCAGAATAACCTGCCATGAAATGTGGTTCTACTAATCCAGTGGCTATTTTTAAGTCTGCTTGCACGAACCTACGATCAATTTTGATCACTGTTTCCCTAGTTGTTTCTCCTAGTTCAACATGGTCTTCCTCGATTGTTGCGAAGTGGTTCACCACATTGAAATTATGGAAGACGTTTTGGCTACCGACCACCTCCGCTAATTCTTCGTTTTCGTTTGGACGATGTAATCCTGTCGCAATTAAAACGGTAATTTGATCCGAGTCAATACCATTTTCGACGAGTGTCTGTATTAATGGATCAATGAAGAGTGCATTAGGGACAGGACGGGTAACGTCACATAACAAGATGCAAGCGGAGTTCGCCCTAGATGCCAACTCCGCGAGAGATGGACACCCGATGGGATTGTTAAAAGCGTTAGAAACAGACGCTGCAGGTTCTTTCACCAACGGCATTTGATGTTTGCGTATGACATCGACCTGGGTGTCATCTGGGATGTCGACCTTCAGTCCAGATCGTCCGTAAAGAATGTTCACATTCATGGGAATTACGCGTTTACAACGGTGTAGGTCGAAACATGCATTGTCGATTTAAGAGACTGTAAATATAGACGAGTAGAGTACGTGGTCGTGCAGGATTCTTCGTCAAGTGCGAGGCCAGCAATTTCTTTAGTAGTTGGATGATCGAGACTAGGAGCCCTACACCAGGTCGTGAATTCATGGCACATACCTAAAATCTGAACGCCTAAGCACATTGGATTTTGAGTTTTGCGCCGAATAGCTATTACGTATGGTGGAGTCGCCGGAATACTTATTTGCTTGGCGATGTTCGGCACCTACTACTTGATTGATCAGACCCATATCTTTACCGAATCGCTCGGGTATATGGCGATGATTCCCAGTTTTATCGTTGTGGTTTTTGGGGTAAAGCGATTTTGTGATCTGAATCGTCCTGAACCGACGCGGTTTACCGCAGGAGCAATCGCTGGATTCGCGATTGTAGGGGTTATGAGTGTGATCTATGCAATAGGGTGGGAGCTGTATCTCTTGGTAACTGACTACTCGTTTATGGACCGCTACATTTCTAACGAGCTAGTTCTGGCGCAAGAGCGCGGACTGGTAGGACTGGAACTTCAAGCTTTGCAAGAACAGATGCAACAGGCTGCAGAAGCTTATTCCAATACTTTCTTCAGATTCGGTATAACCGTAATGGAAATCTTCCCGCCGGGACTAATAGTTGCCTTGGTGTCCGTACTGTTACTTCGCAACCCGAATATGTTTAAGAGATTTCAATCGGCAGATTAATCTCAAACTGCTGCACATTCGGTTGGATTCAGCAGGACCGCCAGCACTCTTGATTTCTGACAAATGCCCTACTTGGTAAATTGGGTAGGGTGTAGAAATTTGAACACCAGAAATTCTTACTCAGCTTACGATCGTTTCCATTAGTCAAGATCGAAAAAGAAGGGTCTCGCAATCGATGTTCTACCGTGTTACCCAGACTATCAACGATCACCAACAAGGACAAGGAAACACATGTCTGAACCAGATAGCTTTACCGATATTTACGAGACCCCTAAGAATACTCAAACGAGGATACGGCCCTAACTACCCGGATTGCGAAGTACGTCTCCTGAGTAGTTTCCTGTGTGGCTGTCTTCACGGAGAATTACCTGACCATTACAGATGGTCGCGTCATAACCCTGTGCCTTTTGGATGAATCTGGGTGCCCCTCCAGGGAAATCATTCACCAGCTCCGGATGTCGCTCTTCAAGCCTGTCAATATCAATGACGTTTAAGTCTGCCCGTTTACCAGTCTCTAATGTTCCACGATCCTTAAGACCAAGAACTCGAGCTGGTTCACCACTGATTCGTCTAACAGCTTCCTCCAGAGAATAAACACCCGCATCACGATACCAGTGAGATAGTACGAATGTAGACCAACCTGAATCAATCATTTGGCTCACATGTGCGCCAGCATCACCTAGACCTGGCATCGCCCAATCCGTAGTGATCATTTTTTCAAGATGAGACAGATTGACGTTAAATGCTCGGGCATGGAACATCGCTTTGCCGTTGGTCTCTAGTTGCATTCTGATCCACGTCTCTACGGGATGCTCGTTCGCTGCCTGTGCCATGTCATAGAGACTTTCAAATCTAGACTGTGTGTAGTTGGGACGATTTGCATCGCCCATGTAGTACCAGCGCTTGATAGGTCGAAGAATGGCTTCTTGATTTGGATGTTCTTTGATTTCTGCAATGAGTATTGATCTAAACTCCTCGTTGCGAAGTGCTTCTAAACGTGCTTCAAGACCTTTGACCTTGCGCAGCTTATTCCATTCAGGAGTGCGCCAGAAGCCACTGTTCACCAAGCTAATTATTCCGCCACCACTCCTCGGGACTGTTACGGCTGTGACATCCAGTCCTTGTTCTCGCATCGACGAAACTCTTTGGTCCAAAACCCCAGCATGTTCAGCAATTGCGCTGAATAGAACACGCCCTGTCTTTGCTTCTTCGGCCAGCAAGTCCATTTCGTTTTCAATATCGCCAAAATGAGGAACGGTCTGCATTAATCCCCCATTAGATCCTACGGCTTTGGCGATGGCTATCAATTCTTCTCGACTAGCCGAAGTACCGGGGATGGGTCTTCGATCAGGTAGGGTGTGACCTGGGTGGCGATTCACCGAAAATCCAATCGCTCCCTGCTTGACAGACTCACCTGCTAAATGTGCAATTTGTTCAATTTCCGCTTCAGTGGCTTGCTCTTCAATCGCTCTTTCGCCCATCACATAGAAGCGTGTGGCACTGTGTCCAACCAAGCCTGTGATGTTAATCATGGGACCAAGCTTCTCAATGGAGTCAAGATATCCACCATATGATTCCCAATCCCAAGGAAGACCAGTGAGGATGGCATGTTTTGGAATGTCCTCAACGGTTTCCATCATACCGGCCAGAAACTCTCGGTCGCCTTTTCGGCACGGTGCGAAAGTTACACCGCAGTTGCCTAGTAATGCGGTGGTAACGCCATGCCAAGTAATGGAAGTCAGTTTTCGGTCCCATCCAATTTGCGCGTCGAGATGGGTATGAAGATCAACAAAGCCTGGGGTAACGACCTTACCTTTGGCTGAAATCTCTTCTTTTCCAGAATCCTTTACTGCGCCGATTGCTGATATGTGTTGACCGTCGATTGCAATATCACCCTCAAACGGTTCGCTTCCGAGACCGTCGGTAATCAAGCCATGTCGGATCACTAAGTCATGAGACATTTATTTTTCCTCTAATCTGAGTTTTAGAACGCTTATCCACTACGGATCATGCGATTTTACTTGCTTTTAGCAAATCTATCCTAATTTGGTTTAGACGGCAGACTATCAAGAGATCACCCAATCTCAATTTGTTGAAATCCTTTCTGGTGATTCAAGTAATCTGAGCGATTCTTGGTAGTTGCTAAAGATTTGTGGTCGCACGCATTGAATGCTCGGGTTTAGTCAGCTGGTAAGACTCATGATGAGTGCATTGATTGTGCTCTCTCGCGCACAACGGGGCTGAATTGACAATTGACGTTAAGGTGAGGAGCAAAAGGTTTGCTCAATTTGATCTTATTTCGATAGAACAGAACATAAGCATACGTGGCGAAGGTTGATGACCCGTATCGAACGCTGTCTGGTGACTTAAGCAATGGTTCTACCAGAAAATCCTGAAGGCTTCGAAGACCACCACCCCACTGCCAAAAGCCAAAAGCATGCTGCATATCCAAATCAGCAAACTCGTTCTTTGCCTATGTAAGTCCTCACTCAATTTGTTTAGATCTTTGCCCACGCCATCAATTTTCTGGGTAAGTTTCTCGCCCACGGCATCGATTTTCTGTGTGAGCTTGTTGTCCACGGCATCGATTTTCTGTGTGAGCTTGTTGTCCACGGCATCGATTTTCTGTCTGAGATTGTTGTCCACGCTTCGGATATCTTCTTTGAGCTCTGCCTTCACGTCGGTGAGGCTGTTGTACACACCATAGATTTTCTGAGTGAGTTTCTCCTCCACTCCTCTGATGTCATCTTTGACCTCCGTCTTTAGGTCGCCGATTACTGAATCGAATTTCTCGGCTTATAGTTCAAGGTCCGTCTTGGTTGTGAGATACTCCCCTTGATGAGGTCTGTGATTTCCTCAGCCTTCTGCTGATCAAACCCGACAACTAGGAGTCTTTTGGAAGACGCGAGCGTGTCAAAAATTTCCGTCATTTGGGACTCTTCCTTCATTTATCTCTCTGATTTTATTCGCTTGACTCTTATGTGTAAATACCAATTGGTTAGATAACGCTTTCACAACATTCGTGAGCTCCCGATCGGTCCTCCTTATGAGAGTGACTAACCATTCTCGTGATACATAGTTGCCTTGGAAATCCCAGCCGCTCCCACTTAACCCTAATTCGATTGCAAACCTGAAATTTCTAGGCCTTAGAAGGTGATTGTGCATTTCTTGTAGTGAGGGAGTAGCTACAACGATGTAGCTCTGCTGTGTTGTTTCAGTTTTATCCATATTTTGGTGAATTTATATTTTAGGTAAACGTTTGTAGACATCCATATAAACAAATTGTAGTTCGGAAGATTTTCGACCCATTAAAACTTTGGCAAAATCTTCAGTAATCCCTTACGAAGCTATCCCTTCAGGAAGGTATATATACTCGAGTATCCTGAGTATGTTGAATTGACTTTGAAGGTAATCAGCAACGGATTAAGTGGGATACCGCACGAGAACCCCAAGCTCTGTTGAAATCAATTTCGAAAATAGATGTTTTAAGCGGGTCTTCGCTTGATTAGAAATCGAACGATCGTGCGGATGTTTTCTTGCAAGCTGGATATGGAACTCCTTTATAGATCCTATGTCGGAGAACCCATGTGGGTCTAGGCAAGTTGAGAGTCCTAGTCTGCGAGACTAGGTTGGAAGACTCGTAGAGCAGTAATAAGCTGATCAGCAAAGAACGAGACATCCTGCTCGGACTGCCAGTTCGTTTGAAAAGTAGACAAGGCAGCGTCAAAATTCGATTGATTTTCGCTATTTGGTTGGCCTAAATATTCAGCTAATTTGATCCACAATCGGTTCATGTCCGCATAAAAGTCGTTTCTTGCCCGTTCGGTGGCGCGTTGAAAGTAGGTTTGCGCTTGGTCATATCTCTTCGCGGCGAGTGCGTGTGCACCATTAATCCAGAGAATTCCAGGCTGTATGTCATCAAGTTCTTCCGCAAGTCTCAACCCAACCTTCGCGGCAGCCGCCCCTCTCTCTATCATCTCCGGTGTTATGTTTGGTGTATCGTCCCACCCTGGCCAGGTAAAAGAAGCAATGTTGTAGGCGACTCCACGGGTGAATTTCTTGGTTTCAGCTAGATGATCTTCTGATAGGTCAGACGACTCAATCAATCTCAAGAGATAATGCAACTGCAATCGAGCAACGGGTATGAAAAGATCGCGACGATCGATCTTGGCCAGTTCACGCATTAACTCTGATATTTGTGAAAATTCATCAGCAGTAATATTTTCGATTAATTCATTCATATCGGTACGATCCTCCGAAGTGTGATTAGAGTCTTCTGCTGAAACGATTGTTCCCGTTAAGGAAAAAAGGAAGGCCAAGACGATGCAAGCGGCTTTCAATGTAAATCTCTCTCTCTGAATGGGTGTGAACAGGGTGCCAAATAAATCAGCTGGTTGGTCTCCTGCAGAATTCAGCAAGTAGCAGAAATCTAGTTTTGGAGTGCTTCAATGACTGTGCTCTTCTTCTTTACTCTTGCGAGGTCTAAGGCGGTTTGTCCCAGACTATCTCGGATGCTTTTGTCTGCTCCTGCCGCCAATAGCATCTCAACGGACCGTGCATATCCTCCTTGAGCTGCATAGTGGAGTGGAGTTCTACCCTTCGGTCCTAGAGCGTTTATTTCTGCTTCAAGATCAATAACCATCTGTAGTTTCTTGACGTTTTCTCCCTTGTCTCCTCGACAAACGTAATGCAAAGGAGTAAGACCGGAGTATCTTTCTTGTCGCGCAGACAGTCCAGCGTCAACTAGAGATTTCAGTATTTCAAGATCGTTCGTAGCTGACCACATAGCGGAGTTGGCTTGTTCTGCTGACACGCCTTCTTCAGTTAACCATTTGACTATATCGAGTCGAAGATTGTTTGCTGAGATAAACAGTAGCTGTACTCCATAGATATGCAGATTTGCGCCTCTTGCTAGAAGCCCTTTTGCTGTAGGAAGGTTTCCGCCAGCTACCGCGAAAGACAAAGGAGAGTAAAGGTAAATCTCATCATTGTCGTCTTCAGCGTTGAGAAGAGTTGAGTCTTGAATAAGAAAAGACTCGACGAGGTTGTTCTCGGCACAGAAAGCCGCTCGCCAAATGTCCCAGGTTGCGCCGTAGTCGGTAAGTAGCTCCTCCAACTGGTTTCGTTTGTAGTACTTCGCAGAAGCCAATCCACTAAGTTGAACGAAGGATTCGATGTTGTAGCAACCAGTTAGATTCGGATTAGCTCCTCGGTCAAGTAAGTACCGCACATTGTCCAAGCGTCCTTTCCGTATTGCTTCAAACAGCAATGTTCGTCCATGAGGGCCTTGCTTGTTGATCTGGTCAGGGTTGCTTTGTAAATATTCTCGTAGTTTCGCAGAATCCTTTAACGTGGCGAGTTTTAGAACCTTGCCCGGCATCTGTTTTTTCCAATGACCGGGCTCTGTGTTTAGTGGTCGAACCCATCTAGTTTGATCCATTCGAGTATTCTTACGAGCCGCTCAGTATTGTTAATTCTCAGGTAAGGGACTTTTCTTGGACATATTCTCGCAGGAATTTGTGGATTTTGTAATCAATCTTTGGACTATTTATCTTGGGATTGATTCATGGGTAGGCGGAGGTGTTGGGCTGCTGGTTGTCTATCTGCTCATCAGGGAGAACATGCTCGCGTGGCCTCTTGGGGTGCTCTATGTCCTGATTTCTGTCGCTGTACTCTACGAGGGCAGACTTTACTCAAACTTGGTACTCCATGTGTTTGCTTTCCTCCCGTTGAACGTATACGGTTGGTATTCATGGTTAGCGGGCAAGGAAGGTGAAAACAAAATGCCCATCACGCGATCCAGTTGGCAATTGATTGTTCTACTCTTAGGGGTCTGCGTTGTTGGGGTGATACTACTTCCTTATTTCTATGGTTTTTTCTTCCCCGACTATGAAAGTAAGGCCGCCTTAGTCCTTGTCGACAATACTGTATTGATGCTGAGTTTAATGGCTATGTGGCTAACGGCAAGGAAGAAAATCGAGAATTGGATTTTCTGGTTTTTCGTGAATATCCTCTCGGTTGGCATGTACTTCATCCAGGAAATTTATCCGTACGCGATTCTATATGCCGCATACCTTGTAATGGCTGTCTGGGGCTACTTTGCGTGGTCTAACAATTTGGTAACTAGGGGGAGCAGATGATGCCAAGAGCACTCTTATGCGAACCAGTATTTGCGCACGCCATCTAACGGTGCGTCGGCGATACTCATTTCTGTATTAAACAAAATCGTTGAACGAGACACCGTGGTGTACGTAGGCCAGTCGGGGATTAGCTCATTGTTCGGGTCACCGCACCGCGCGAAACTCAGATAGCATTCCATAACTGCCGCGGAGATTCTTCCAATGTGTGGACCGCTTCCACAAAAGCGTTGCATGCTAGGAATTTCATAGGTGCCATAAACAAAAGGGATGTCCAGTGAATGGCATGCCTGCAACATGCCGTCATGAGCCGGAGATTCATGGTCGAATCTATACATCCAGACATTTGAACTGTGTTGTAGATGGCACTCAGCCGTTTGGATTGCAGGCATTCGAAACATTTCATCTGTTGATCGAGCGGCGAGAATGTCAACAGGTTGTATTGGTAATCCGGCTGTTGCGCGTTCGTCCTTGTAGGCCTCTAATACTTCCTCGCTTTGATCGTCAAAACGACTTCGCATGATTTGTAGCAACTGCTCTTCAGATAAATCTCGATTGCGAGGGTCAAACATCGTGAACAACGTTGACTCGTCGCGACAGATGCCAATCATGAGTGGTAGGTTTTTGGTAAATCTTCCGTCTGATAGGGACTTTGCAGTATCTTGATCAATGACTTGACCATCCAGCACAGGTCCATTGGCCAACTCAGCGCGGAATTCGATCTGAGCCTTTAGTAAATCTTCTGCTGAAACGCTGCGCATGCGGTCGAATCCGCCGAATTTCGATGCGAGTGATGAAGCACTCTCGTGTGCACGGTCCGCTGGTGTGGGTGTACGCAGTGAACCACTCATTGGTAAGGCTTTGTCAAAACAACCTTCTGCAGCTGGCATAGCCATAAGCTGAGCGATATCGAAACCACCAGCGGATTGGCCGAAAACGGTAACGTTTTCTGGATCGCCGCCAAAGTTGGCTATTTCTGAACGAACCCATCGCAACGCTTTCACTTGATCCAATAACGCCTCGTTACCAGAAGCGCCAAGTTCAGGTGAATGTAAAAAGCCAAAGACACCCAGACGGTAATTGCAGGTAACAACAACTACGTCGCCGGTTCGAGCAAGGTGTTCACCATTGATACGCGGTTGCGATCCTGCACCAGCAGTATTGCCGCCACCATGAATCCAAACCAAAACCGGTCGCTTTGAACCATCAATGGCAGGAGTCCATACATTGAGGTACAGACAATTTTCCGAAATGGCATGTGTAGCCAATCCAATGAGTTCACCAACATCACCAGGAATGGTGGACTGCATCGCACAGGAACCAAAATCTGTTGCCGCTAATACACCAGCCCAAGGTTCAGGATCTTCAGGCGCGCGCCATCTCAGGTCACCGACTGGAGGTTTTGCGAAGGGAATTCCTCGGAATGTGTGGATGCCATTTCGAACGACGGAACGAAGTTTTCCAGAGGTGGTTTCGACTATATGAGACAACGTGTTCTCCTAAGATGCACAGGCGGGAGTATCAATTTTGTGTTGACGTGTTGAAATGACTCTACCTTAAAAGCAATTTAGCGTACTCTTCTTCCGCATTATTGAGTGCAAGAAGAGCTGATAGTTTGGACTTGAGGTTTTGCAATTCTTCTCCGTGGTCGTCAATGACGTTGGTTTCTGCCCAAGGATCGTTATTGAGGTTGTAGAACTCTGGTTTTCCATAAGCACCGATCGGAGCATATCCCCAATTTTGATCCACTACAAATGGCGTGGTAGCGAACTCAGGAATCTCTCCTTTATCAGTCAGTCGGATATGTCCTGCACTCACAACAACGTCTCTGTGCTCGGCACTATTGGACGAAAGAGCATTAGCAAAGCTCTTTCCATTGACAGGTTCTGGAGTTTCTAACGTAAACTCGCAGAGCTCAGATAGCGTCGGGAGAATGTCATAAGGTTGTGCAAGGAAATCAAGTTCTGACCCACGTGGGATGTCTCCTCCAGCAATCAAGAATGGAACGTGACCAACTTCAGGATAAATCGGCCAATACCTTTCGTCATTATTGGCTATGTTGCTCTTGCCCGTTCGATTATGCTCGCCAACGCTTGTACCATGATCTGAAGTTATGACGACGATCGAATTATCCCATAAATTCAAGTCGTCGATTTTCTGTAGTACGCGACCTAAGTGACGATCGACCACCTCTGATTCTGCAGCATAGTGTGCCCATAGATTGTGTAGTTCTTCTTCAGTGTAGTCGGTTGCCGGACCATAGTTACAGTGAATCATCGGCGTACCGGAATAGTCTGGATCGTATTTCTTGACGAAGTATTCAGGAGGGTCCCAGGGTTCGTGCGGATCGAAAAAATCAACCCAAATAAAGAAAGGATCAGCGAGATGATTTTCTTCTAGCCATCTAACGGTAGTACTCGCGGTCTTTGCTGCAAACGTCTCATCTTCCAAGATCGAATATCGGTTAATCCAACGGTGAGCATCCGCCAAACTCGCGCCTTTCCACAACGGGTGTTGTCTGGTTTTCTCGAGTGGCAGAATATTGTCAATCGGATTGTTGGAATGTAATAGATGCTTATCTCCCTCCTGACCACGGTGTTGGTAGGCAGCGTCGAATCCAAATTGAAATCGGCTATTGAACAGATGGGGACAATCACACAGCAATTGAGTGGTATAGCCTTGTCGACGTAGTGTTTTACCAATGTGGTTTCGGCTGCTTAGATCAATCGGTTGCCATCCGTAGTGAGGCCATCCGAGTTTACCCGTGGCTATATCAGTCCTATTTGGGATCGTCGGAAAACTCCCGGTGTAGAAGTTTTTCAGACTGGAGGCTCGCTCCTCGGCGAATCGGTCCAATTCTGGTGTGTTCACAGGACGTTTCGCGTAATCAAACAGGTTGTCAAAGCGAAAGGTATCTGTAATCAACAAGATAATGTTCTTCATGGCTGTGTGTACTGAAAAGCGGCTATTGGAGTCCTAATTTCAATAGATATTAACCTTGATGTTGAAGTGATTGGAAATATTCAATGCGTCAAAAGCTGGTATGGGGTAGAACGGACATACGGGTTCCGCGGGAATTCGTTCATGCGGTACGATATCCAGACCCGGAGAAAGTTGCTGACTACCTCAAAGCTGATTCTTCTTTAGCGCAGGCAGAAAATCTCCTTGCTCTTGCATGTAGAGTGCCAGAGGTAGAAGGTCATGGCGGTCACATACCGGAGGACTCGAAACAACAATCTGATCGAATCAAGGTTGTCACTCTCTTCTTGACACACGGTTGCGACCCAAACATTCGGAATCGGCGAAAGGTGACGCCATTACACGCTTGTTGCCGGTTTGATCTACCTTTGGTAGCGGAAATTCTCCTACAGAACAAAGCCGACCCGAACGCTTATGACGAGGTGAGAGAAACGCCACTTTATCGAGCGGTCAACTTAGGTTATGTGGAGTGCGTAAAAGTCCTGCTGAAATTTAAGGTGGATCTCGACTTTCAAAATCGTAAGGGAAGCACAGTTTTGCATCGGGCAGTCATGCGGGGTAAGAGAGATGTTGTTCCAATTCTCATAGATGGAGGTGCAAGGTTGGATATTAGAGATAGACAAGGGAAGCTACCTTTGGAATACGCGAGAGGTCAAGTAAAGTCTCGTCATCTCGACAGATTGAGTCCGTGACTGCAAGGTAGAAGCAGTCAAAATTAGCTTCGCTTTGTTGGCTTGGGAGGTTCTTTCATCCAACAGAGATTAAACAGCTAGGCCTGAATCTCAACTGTAACAGAGATTGATTTTTTAATTGTTGCGTCGATCTTCTGTGTATGTGCGAACGTAATCCATCAGAGACGGAATACCACGCTCAAGATAACCTGGTGATCCTCCAGGACCCCACACATAACCCAAACTTTTGAGTGCTTGAACATTCTCATTCACGTTTTCATATCCATCGGTGCGCAATTTGTCAATTAACCAGCCTTCCTGAATTTGGTCTTGTTTTTCGAATAACATAGAAATTTCGTACGCAATATCCAATGTGCCGGTGGACTCCATTTCGGTATACCGTTCGTAATACATTCGAGTCTTCCTGACCTCAAATGCCTCATGAATTTCCTTCCACACATCCTGGCTTTCAATACTCTGTCCGTCTGCAACACAGCGTTCCCAGGTTTCACGGCCATATATCTGTAGGAAAAATGGATAGTTCTGTGCCTTTTCGATTACTTCCTTGAGCTGTTGGGCTGGTACTTCCTGATGATCAGACTTTAGGGGCTCTTCAAATACTCTTCTCGCAGATTCCGTGTTGAGCCTTCCTAGTGTGATTACGTCATATCGAGGAGCGAATGTTGCGCCGCTTGCGCCGATGGTGGTTATCAATCCAGGCGTACCGGCCAACACAATCGAAATAGGTAACCGCTCCATGAGACATTGTTGCGCACATTGGAATAAATCACGCAGATCGTTTACACCCATTGTGTGCGCCTCATCAATGCACAGAAGCGTAGGTTGGTCTTCGGTAGCCCGTTTCAGAACTTCGTAGTAATCACTTGCAGGACTCCCATATACTTTAATAGACGCTCCGGCAACCTCGCCTTGTACGATCGCTTTTACCCCTCCTTTCACGGATTCGCTCTTAGTACTCTCTATGTGCATTTGACCTCCAGTAATTTTTTGATAAAGGTTCTCAACAGCACACTGGCTAGGTGTCGCGTAAATCGTTGTTACTTCATTGGTAGTTTTCAGCTCTTTATTGATTGATTTTGTGTGTTTTAAGATGTGAGAAAGTAGGGTAGTCTTTCCGTTCCCTCTTGGTCCGTAGAGAATAATGAGAGTTGGGTTGGGTTCTTCACTGCCTAAACCCTCTATTGCCTCCTTAAGAGTCCTAATTTCGGAATCTCTTCCTTCAAAAACCACAGGTAACATACCAGGTCTAGTGTTGAAGGGATTCGTGCGTTTCGTCTTACTTTTAAATAGTTTCATAAGCTTGAGCACTAGCAGTGCCTAGACTCATTTTAAATAAGGGAACTTCGCATTGTCTACATAAAATAACGGACTGTGCACCTCAATAGCCTATTGGTCAAAGTCAGAGAATTCATGAAAAGTTGATCAAGGAAGGTGAGAGGCTCTCGGTAATTTAGATATGTGCTTCACAGGGACGGGTTGCATTGAAACGGGAGAGTTAGCCAAATTACTTCGCTTGATCATAGGTGAAACAACCGTTATCAATCTACGAGGTTGGTAATCGTGTACAAAGGTGTAAGGACTCACAAAAGGACAAAGGATCTACCCCATGAAATACAAGAACATTCGTTACACTCCAGGCGGCGGTGCCGAGCTTGTTGAACTCAGTATTGATGATCCGAAGCCAGGGGAAGTGCAGGTGGAAAATACAGCCTGCGGAATCTGTTCCTGGGATTTGCAGACCTTCCGCACCGGATCTGATTCCGGATTCGCCGCCCCTCCAGGTCACGAAGGCATCGGATACGTGTCAAAACTAGGAGCAGGCGTCACAGGTGTCGAAGTCGGTCAACGAGTCGTAGGTGGAGGATTTGGCAGATTTCGCAATACCCCAGTTACTCGGCTTTACAAAGTTCCTGATTCCAATTTAGGTGACCAACATTGGATTGTCGAACCCGTGTCCTGCGTGGTAACCGGAATCGACTGTTGTGAATTGAAAGCAGGCCAGCGGCTCGCAATGGTAGGTTGTGGCTTCATGGGCCTGATGATGATTCAAGGCCTACGGGGATTCGGAGCAGATCAACTCATCGCATTGGACATTGACGATAGTCGGCTCAAGCTCGCACAGGAGTTCGGTGCGACCGAGTGCCACAATGTGGGTTCAGACGATTTTGACAGCGTAAAAGCTGACCTGAGAACGCGAGGCATCGATGTAGTGGTCGATACGAGCGGGGCTCAACCAGGGCTGGATTTGGCAACCGACATCGTTAAAAGAGCTGGACTGATTAACCTGTTTGGATGGATGAAAGGTACGGTAGCCACATTCAATCCAAGCACATGGCATGGTAAAGCAATCACCATAGTCAATTCATCACCCGGCGCGCAAAAACGAGATCCCTTCCCACCGGCCATTCGACTGATCCAAAATGGTGTCATAGATCTGAAGCCTTTGGTAACTCATGTGGTGCCCATCAATGAGTATTCCTCGTTCATGGGTGATGTAACCTCTGGTGGTGTTCCTGACTACATTAAGGGCGTGGTCTCACTGTCTGCTTAGATCGGACCTAACTGAGTAATTCAACGGCTCCAGTCGAAATCAGGTGCTGAATCTGCTGACCGTTGTAATCAAGTTCCTGAAGGATTGACCGAGTGTGTTCACCAAGTTTTGGTGGGTTTTGAAACGGTACATGCTCTACGTCACTGATCTGTAGAGGATGATTGACAAGCAGAGGCATTTGTGTTTCGTCTCCTTCGGGCACGCTTGCTAGTCGATTTGCGAGAACTTGCTCGTCAAAAGGCAGTTCCTCGACAATGCCGACCAGATTCACCGGAACATCAAACTGATCAAATAACGACATCCATTGAGCCGCAGTCTTTTGTTTTACGATGTCTTGAACGATCTCGCCAAGCACTTCACGATTGTGATACATTGCCATCGGAGTTTCAAACCTTTCATCGAGAAAGAGGTGAGTGGCATCCAATACCATAAAAAGTTTGTTAAGCAGTTCCTCATTTCGCACCATATTGAACTGCAGCCATCGGTCGTCCTTCGTGCGATAGACTCTCATCAGATAACCTGAGATTTTTCGCAGTTCACGAAAGTGTTCCATATCAGCGCCAGCCATGACACCTTGTGCAATGGCGGAACAAGACCACAGTCCGTTCGCCAGCAGCGATGTCTGAACGAAAGAGCCTTTACCAGTTCTTTCTCTCTTTAGCAATGCCGTCACGATGCCTGCATAGATCGATACAGCGGTTGGATGATCGCCCATACCAGCCAATCCCTGTGCGGGTTCGGTCTCTGTTTCGCGCATCAGCTCCATGAGTCCGCTTCTCGCCCAATAAGCGAGTTGATCGAATCCCTTCCTATTTCTCTCTGGTCCTTTCTCGCCATAAGCGGTCAGTGACGCGTAGATCATGTTGGGATTTTTTGGACGTAGGTCTTCGTATGTCAATTGGAAAGCGGTTCTACTCGGGTAGGGCATATTGGTAATGAATACATCGCACCCCTCGACTAATTTGTGTAGAACTTCCAAGCCACCGTGAGTTTTCAAATCAAGGACGATGCTACGTTTGTTGCGACCGTCCATCTGCCACATGTAGTCCTTTGCGCCTTCCTTTGTCCCGGGCATATTAGAGAGAATCCGTAACATGTCGCCACCGCCAGGCTCTTCTATCTTGATAACATCCGCACCGAAATCAGCCAACATCATCGCTGCCGCTGGTCCAGCAATTACTGATGCGGCATCAATGACTTTCAATCCAGAAAATAAATATTCGTCCACTACATAATCCTTAAACTTATTACTTTGTGTAGCTGACGCGCTTCAGTGCGTCAGACTAAAAGAAGTGAGATGGAAAGTCTTCCAAGATGAAGCTCAATTTCCTCTCTCATATTATTCAATAAACAACAACTCCACACTTAGGGATGTCATTAAATGAGAGCTGATGAACGAATTCGCGTACTGAATACCTTGCGAGAAGGAATCGCGAGTGGGACGTCACATTCTGCTGAAGGGGTCATGCGGAGTCCGCTATCGGACTTTACGTCACGGAGTCTTTTAGAACAGGAGCAAAGTGTCTTTTTTCGTGACACACCTCTTCTAATGGGATTGTCAACGGACCTGAATAATCCAGGGGATTATTGGGCAGATAGTAAGACAGGCGTCCCGATCCTTATGGTCAGAGACGACGACGGAAAGTTTCATGCGTTTGCCAACATGTGTCGGCACCGTGGTGCACAGGTCGTTCCAGACGGACGTGGAAATAGGAACCAATTCAGTTGTCCGTTTCACGCATGGACTTACAACAAACGAGGTAACTTAATCGCGATCAACAAGGAAAAGAAATTCGGTTGCGTTGCCAAAGATGACCATAGTCTCGTCGAGTTTCCAAGTGCTGAGAAATATGGCATGTTGTGGGTTAAACCCAGTCTTGGAGGTGAAATCGACGTTGATGCTTGCTTGAGTGGACTGGAAGAAGACATGGAGGCGTGGGAACTAAATAGTCATCCGTACGCCCGCGAGCAGGATATTCATGCCAACACGAATTGGAAACTAGCCATTGATACTTTTGGTGAAAACTACCATTTTGACGTGCTCCATTCCCAGACGTTAGCCCCGTCAATTCGAGGCAATCTTCAGACACACGATGTATACGGTAAAAATTACCGGATGGTGTTTGCCTACCAGCATTTTGATAAAGTAGCGGAGAAAATCCCACAGATGAAAGACTGGCCAATGCGCTTTATGACGCTTACGGTCTACTTCATTTACCCCAACGTCATTTTGTTGGTTGACCCAGGTGGTGTCGATGTACTCCGCATTTTCCCAGAGGACAATCAGACCAACAAATCTGTCACCTGTCAGCGCTGGTATTTAAATCCACAGTCCATGATGCACTTCATGACCAATTCGCATGAACTAGAAGACCGGTTTATAGGTTTCAATGCTGTGATTCAAAACGAGGACTATCGTGTGGCGGAATCGACGCAACGCACCGCAGATAGTGGGTTGGTTGATCACATCCTCTTCGGTATGAATGAACCAGCTCTGCACCACTATCACAACGCCCATAGAGAAGGACTCGGAAGGGAAGCACTCCAACTCCAAACGGCGGTTTAGAGTTCAGGCTGATTAAGAACAGCCGATAAAAAGTGAAAAAGGCTGACCGATTACTCGGTCAGCCTTTTTTAATGCTGATTTATGAATCGCTTAAGCGATTCTTGATTCGTCGCCTAGGCTGCGGAATTTGGATTTCTAAGTACCCGACCTGCACGAACACCAGTGTGCTCATCGTCAAGGAGCATAACTTCGCCGTTGACCAGCGTAGCTTTGTAACCTTTGGCTTTTTGAATGAGTCGAGGTGCTGAATCCGGAAAATCGTAAACCAATTGAGGCTGTCGTTCACGGACCTCATCCATGTCAACCACATTGACATCTGCGCGTTTTCCAACGGCTAGCGTCCCTCGGTCATCAAAACCGATGATCCGCGCCTGATCGCTGGTCAGTTTCTTGACTGCCTCTTCGACCGAGAAGAGCGAGTTATTTCTAACCCAGTGACATAGCATGAACGAAGTCCAACCGGAATCCATAATCTGACTTACGTGCGCGCCTGCGTCGCCTATACCCGGAAGTACCCAGTCCTTTTTCAGGAATGGCTGTAGCGCTTCCAAGTCTGTATTGAAAAATCGCATATGGAAGAATGTTTCTCCATTCGATTCCAACGCTTTGTCAATCCAAATTTCAACAGGTAGTTTTCCTGCTGCTTTGGCAATGGCTGATAGACTCTCGGTTGCTTCTTTTACGTAAGCGGGTTGGTCGTCATCACCCATCCAGAAGCAGTTCGCCGTGGGTACGAAAGATTCTTCACCTCTATTACCTTCATCAATGAGTTTTTGCCGTTGATCTGGGTCTCGTAGCTGTGCCAATCGATCTTCGAAAGATGAGATTCTGAACTTTTGCCAGTTTTCCCCTCGGAAAGGTGCTAGGCCAGTACGTACACCAGACAGGAAACCACCTGAACGAGGCAACGTTAGTCCATTGATATCCAGTCCTTCATCATGCATAGAGTCGATTGCTTGATCGTATGCGGAAACGTCACCGTTCTTACTTGGATTAAAAGGTGCGCTAAATAGAATCTTGGTTCCAGAAGTCCGCACTTGCTCTTTGAGAATATTCAGCTCTCTTTCTAGTTGTGAGTAGTTCAATACGCTCTGCAGAATCCCACCTTCAGCTCCGACGGCTTTCGATATTGCTATCAGTTCTTCTGGTTGCGCAAACGTTCCCGGAATGGAGCGGCCATCAGGCAAGGTATGACCAGGTAGTCGGTTGGTAGAAAATCCGATCGCGCCTTCTTTCACTGACTTGCCGATAAGCGCTGCGATTTGCTTGATTTCGTCTTCTGTGGCGTCATCGGTGATGGATCGTTCACCCATAACATAGAAACGGGAGGCGCAATGTCCTACCATACCAGTGATATTGATGGCCGGATCCAAGCGTTCGATCGAATTGAGATATTCACCGTATGATTCCCAATCCCACGGTAAACCAGTTAGGATGGCGTTCTTCGGAATATCCTCGACGGTTTCCATCATGCCAGCGAGAAAATCTCGGTCCGCGGGCTTGCATGGCGCGAATGTCACACCGCAGTTACCAAATAAGGCGGTAGTTACACCATGCCAAGAAACGGGTGTAAGAAGAGGATCCCAACCAGCTTGCGCATCGAAGTGAGTATGTAGGTCAACAAATCCTGGCGTGATCGCATTGCCTTCTGCATCAATTGTCTGCTTGCCGGCTTCTTTAACTTCACCTACCGCTGTGATTGTGTCGCCATCGATAGCCAGATCTCCTTCATAGCCTGAAGCTCCGGTACCGTCAACGATTAAACCATTTTTAATTACAACATCATGAGTCATTAGTGTCTCCTGTGTATGGAATGACCGAACTAGACGAGTCCATACTTCCGCCTACGAAACAGTCATATTGATAGTGGATTGTACCTTAAGTCGAGTTGAGTATTTAGTGCTGACTAAGCAGCTGCACTAGGTCGAGCTGACACTTCAATGTGCCAACGGTTTAGATGATCCAACCCATCAGGCACAGCAACTCTTGCTGCTGTCGTCGCAAAGTCGATGGTACAGAGGGCGGTGATATCAGCAATCGAAAAGCTATCCCCACAAACATATTGGTTTTCGGCAAGATGGTTATTTAGATTTTCAAAGAATCGATTCACGCTTGCCTTACCACGAGCAGCAAGTTCTGGGATTGCCTCAACTTCGCCTTGATTCCCACTGAGTCCTCGCTTTGCAAAACCCGGATAACTGTTTCGAAAAGCTTCTGCAGCAGGGAAGAGTCCGTCAAATTCCATCTGTCGTTGTCGTGCTTCGATTTGTGCTTTACTGAGGGCGTCACTTCCCATCAGACGAGGTTCTGGATGCAGTTCTTCGAAATATCGACAAATGGCCACAGACTCGTCCAGTACTGTGCCATCATCCAATACCAAAGTTGGTAGGAGACCTCGTGGGTTGATTGACAGAAACTCCTCTGTAAGGTTTTCGCCTTTCGGGATATTCAGTTCAACTTTCTCACATTCAATACCTTTTTCGGCCATGAACACTCGTAGTCGACGGGGGTTTGGGGCATATTTGCTATCGTATAGCTTCATTTGTTTTCACTCCGTTAAGGGGTTGTTAAAGCGATCTATCGGTTCAATAGTTTGTGCAATTATCGCCATTGTGGAAAGTTCATTCACATTAAGGCGGAGACAATTGTTGAAAACTGAGATGTTGGCGCACCCGACAGGATTCGAACCTGTGACCTTCTGCTCCGGAGGCAGACGCTCTATCCAGCTGAGCTACGGGTGCTTCTGTATCGTTATTTTGGGAAGATCAAAGACACATTCCGACTCCCTTAAGTGAATCACTCAATACAAGGAATCCTACGACGAATTTTGGGGTGGCGGTTCTCTACTGGCCAAGTAAATCTGTAGTGTAGACAGCATCAGGAGTGCAGCTCCCAAATTGTGCAGGACGGCAATATAGAGAGGAAGATGGAGTACAACATTCAGAATCCCTAGAGCGATCTGAACGAATAGGAATATCGAGAAATGCAGGCGTGGTCCTCGCGGCAATATCAAAATCAGCCAAACTCCGAAAATGAGCACCAATAGTGCACCGAGTCGGTGTGTAACCTGAACTGCTATTCGTGCTTCACTTGAGAGATCTCCACCCAAATAGTTCGGTCCGATGTCTTGGAATACATTGAAACCTTCCTTGAAATTCATTTCAGGTACTAGCTCACCGTGGCACAAGGGAAAATCAGGGCAGGCAAGTGCCGCATAGTTAGCGGAAGTCCATCCACCAAGAATGATCTGGCAGAGTAGTACACCACTGAAAATAGTGGTGATATAGCTCGGTTTCATTTTGATTGGGCGATTCGATATGTAGTTTTCTTTGAGTGCATACATGAACAATACAGCCAATACGCTGAAGCCACCTATGAGGTGTGCCGTAACCACCTGCGGCCACAGTTTCAAGGTGACGGTCCACGCGCCCAACGCAGCTTGAAAGATGACCAAGACCAACAATGCCATCGGGATGAGCAGTGCCTTCCTAGATCTCCATGAAATCACAACGATAGTAAGGACGAGCAACCCTAGAGTTCCCGCAACGAAGCGATGCACAACCTCAGGAACTGCCTTGGTCACGTCAAAAGGGATGGCTTCAAATTTTTCATTAGCAGCTTGAATTTCTTCTGGTGTCGCTGGCATCACGAGATGACCGTAACAACCGGGCCAATCGGGGCATCCCAAACCAGCGTCGACCAGTCTCGTATATGCTCCAAGTACAATGACGACGAAAGCAAGCATCAGTGCTACAAGCACACAATACTTATGAATATGTTGGCTACTCACTCAAAATCTCTAGGTTGTCTGTTTCGCACGAAGTCTGTGCCACGAGAAAGAATTTTGGAAATAACTCTAGATTGAACCATCAGATCTAAGTCTGCAGATACTAGTGACACCTTACCAACCTATCCCTCACCGCTGGTTCTTGAAGAGAAACGTCAGCTCACAAAATCTTGGTTAGAAATCAAATTTCTGTGAATTTGCCGACGTGAAGTGTGAAAATGTTTAAAGTACAAGCCTAATTTTGTCGTAGATAGTCAGAGAAAGGAGTCATGGGATACACTCGAAGAAAGGTATTTCAGTGGGGTGTGGCAAGTTCGATTGCCATACCATCGCTAGGTGGTTTAGTCGCGCGCGCTTCAACTAAAAGAGGCGACCTAATTCCGACTGTTGATGCAAACACAGGTGCATCTCTCATAAAGCTACCGGAGGGATTTTCATACGAAACTATGAGCTGGGAATCTACCAGAATGGCGGACGGGAGTTTGATTCCTAAACGCCACGACGGCATGGCAGTGGTGCCTGGAGCAAGCGAGAATGAGTATGTGCTTCTCCGGAACCATGAAAATTGGTTCGACGATAAGCCATTCGGTGGAGACGGAGTACCTATTTATGACTCTGCATCCAACACGATTGAAATGGACGAGGGTGCAGGAAAAGTACCGGTCACACTTGCGCCTTCGGGCGGCGTGACTGGATTGATATTCAAGGACGGTGTATATCAGGAGACAGTACCGTTACTGACAGGCACAATGGTGAACTGTGCCGGGGGACCCACTCCTTGGGGTACATGGTTGACTTGTGAGGAGATCGTAGTGCGTGGAGACAGAGTGAAAGGGTTTCCAGAAGCGCTTCACGACCACGGATATGTCTTTGAGGTTCCACCTCCTCATCTAGGAAATGCCTCTGCAATACCGATTAAGGATATGGGTTTGTTCAGGCACGAAGCTGTTGCCATAGACCCGCTCACGGGTTATGGCTATCTAACGGAAGACAATGGTCCAAATTCAGGTTTGTACAGATTTATCCCCTCGGATAACTCCCAACAGGTGGGATCGCTTGAAAAGGGTGGGAAACTACAGATGTTGAAAGTCCGAGGAGAGTCCAACACAGATTTGCGAGATGTTCGACGCGGGGACTCATTTGAGCTTGAATGGATACCGATCGAAAATCCAGACAGCGATCCGGACGGTGTTGAGCGAGTATCTCTATCAAATATGTTTGTAGGAAAGTCCGGACCATACATGGAAGGAGAAAAGAAAGGTGGTGCAAGATTTAGCCGTTTAGAAGGATGTTGGCACCACGACGGCATTATTTATTTTGTTGACACCGATAGTGGACCTGCTGGCGCCGGAACGCTCTGGATACTGGATACCAAAATCGACAAAATTACGGTTATGTTCACGTCAACGGGAGAGATGCAGGCAGATGCAATTGACAACGTTGGAGTCAATGATCGCACTGGATTGATTGTCGTGTGCGAAGATGGCGGTGGTATTAGAAGTGAAGAAGACGATTCGTTCATCGGGTCTAGGATGTTGGTGATCAAGCCAGATGGCAGTGCAGTTGCGTTTGCAGAGAACAACCTCAATCTTGAAAGTTTGAATGAGAGCATCCCTGCAGAGCTAGGGGATTATCGATCTTCTGAATGGGCAGGTGCTACATTCTCTCCCGATGGTCAGACATTGTACGCAAATATCCAGACACCGGGCGTGACCTTTGCCATCACCGGCCCTTGGTCCGACTTGTAGTGTATTAGAGCTTTCGAGCCAGCGTTAGTCCGTCACCTATAGGTAGCATGGTCGCTTCTACTCGGGAATCTTGAGTGATTTTGGCATTTAGCTCTCTTAGAGCAGAGGTATCTGGGTCCGTGACCGAAGAATCTGCTGTGCGACCTCCCCATAGTACGTTATCAATCCCAATCACTCCTCCCGCTCGAAGGAGAACGAGGCAACGTTCATAGTACTTGTCGTAGTTCGACTTGTCAGCGTCGATGAACGCGAAATCAAAGGTAGATGCCGCGCCATTTTGAATCAATTCATCTAGCGTGTCAGTAGCGGGGCGCAGGTGTAGATCAATTTTGTCCTGAACTCCTGCCTTCTCCCAGTATTCTTTCGCCATATTCGTCCAAGATTCGCTGACATCACATGCGATCAACTTTCCTGAATCCGGCAAAGCTTCGGCGACACTCAATGCACTATAGCCAGTAAACGTCCCGACTTCGATGACCCGGGTTGCACCAAGGATCTTTACAAGCATCTTCATAAATGCGCCTTGTTCGGGTGAGATTTGCATCACAGCCATACGGAGTTTTGCGTGTGTCTCCGTGCGAAGTTCCTTGGCGGTCTCGGACTCGGGGTAGATATTCTGAAACAGATATTCATAAACCTGGTCTGTGAGGTTCAGTGTGAAGCTGGACAAATGGATTTACCTAGTGGTTGTTGGGAATTGAGTTAGTACGAAAGTTCTTTAGCGAGACGAACGACTGTTGGTTGTCCCGCCTAAACAATTATGTGGGTATTCGGTCTGGTAAGTGCTCAGAGGTTTCTAGTCTTGTCGCGAGATGTGCAGAAGCAACTCCGTTTACGACGCCTGAATTCTGCTAGTCTTTTTGACTTAAAACCAGCCAAACCGTCGAAACATGGATTGGCGGCAACGTAAGCTAGAGAGAAAACGCGGATTGACCAAATTATGACAAGACCCAATATTCTCATATTCAATCCAGATCAGTGGCGTGGCGATGTTCTAGGTCACATGGGGCACGCTGCTGTACAGACACCGGTACTCGACAACTGGGTTGCGGAAGACGCGGTATCGTTTCGGCATGCTTATGTTCAGGCTACGGTTTGTACGCCGAGTAGATGCTCCTTCATGACTGGATGGTATCCTCATGTTCGCGGTCATCGAACGATGCACCATATGCTGAACCCGCAAAAAGAAGAACCAAATCTTTTGCAGGTGCTACGACATAATGGGTATTTTGTGTGGTGGGGAGGTAAGAACGATCTAGTACCTGGACAATTGGGGTACGAAGATCACTGCGATGTTCATTTCCGTCCCACCGCAGAGGACTACGAGAGATGGGGGCATGTGCCGCAACCGGGCAATCATGGTGGCGATCTTGCTTGGCGTGGAACACCAGAGGATGACAACTTTTACAGCTTTTTCAAAGGTCAATTGCACTCATCAACCGATCAACCTTATTTTGATCACGACTGGGCGATGGTGCGCGGCGCGTTGGACTTCATCCAAAATTACGAAGGGGAACAGCCATTTTGTGTTTTTCTGCCGATTGGTTACCCGCACCCACCCTATTGTGTAGAAGAACCTTGGTACTCCCTAACCTCACGTGAAGAGGTGCCTGAGAGATTCATTTATGAGCAGTGGGATGACAAACCAAGCTTGTTACAAGGGATACGCGATAGTCAAAATCTCAGAGGTTGGAGCGAGGATCGCTGGAGGGAGTTAAGAGCTACCTACTATGGCATGTGTTCTCGTGTCGACCACCAATTTGGATTGGTGTTGGACGCAATGAAGTCCTCAGAGAAATACGAAGATACGGCGATCTTTTTCTTCTCGGACCACGGTGACTTTACAGGCGACTACGGTCTTGTAGAGAAAACTCAAAACACTTTTCAGGACTGCTTGAGTCGCGTGCCTTTGCTGATTAAACCGCCGAAGTCGGTCAATGCTGTGAATGGAATCCGAGACGGTCTGGTTGAATTGGTTGACTTTCCTGCTACTGTGTACGATCTCGCAGATATCGACTGTGGTTACTGGCACTTTGGCCTATCCCTTGTGAATCAGCTAACTCGGACAGGGATCGAGCATCGCGATGCGGTTTTTACTGAAGGTGGGCGTTTGATTAATGAAGTGCAAGCTAGTGAGGTAGAGAGCTTGGCTAGAAACGGATCTCTGGGTTTATATTCACCCCGAATAAACTTACAGGTTGCGGAGTCCTCGCCGCTTCCGCATTCCAAAGCCACCATGTGTCGTACAAAGGAGTTCAAGTACACCCGACGCGCTTATGAACAGGACGAGTTTTATGACCTGCTTAGAGATCCTGGAGAGACCACCAACTTGATCAGTGATCCGCAATACAGCTCGAAGATCTCTGAATTGAAGGAGCGGATGCTCACATGGTATATGGAAACAGCAGATGTGGTGCCATTGGTCACTGACCAGCGCGGATTTGGATAGCATCGACTAGCCGTACTACCAGAGATACGAATCATGAACACCCAACCACTCACACATCCAGTCCACACACTTGAATGGTTCGAAAAAAAGTGTCAGCAGAAATTGAGGGAAAGAGCTTCTCTGGGTAAAAGCACACTCACTGAAGCTCGAAATGCCGTTGCCCAAGAGTACGGACTAGAGGATTGGCAAGATGTCAAGCAGATGAGCCGAAACTCAGGTGTGTTTTTAGATAGTTCCACCATTCAATTCAAACGAAGAATTGAAAAACCCGTAGAAGAAGTGTGGCGTTATCTAGTAGAACCGAGTCTTCTTAGTAAGTGGCATTTCGAAACCGAGATCGATCTAAAAATAGGTGGTCGCTTTAATTTCAAGAATGCTTGGTCTGGAAAGATCGGACAGCTTGTAACAGGTAAAACTATTCGATTTGATGCTGAAAAGGGCGGGTACATTGATTTTTCTATATCTGAGGATCAAGGCTCAATCATCTCTGAATCAATCGATTCCCCGCCCACACTACCTAAGGCGTACTCAGATAGTGCTTCAACCATCTTTGAGTTAATTGATCACATGGTACCTCATATAGCTGGCGATTCGGAGTCCAACGTAAGAGATCCATCTTTGCAAGATCAGTCTGTGGGGTCTCAGCTTTCACTCTGGTATGGCGTTGTCAGCGGCTGGCACCATAGTGTTGACACACTGGCAAATTTGCTGGGCGATTCCAAATCACAAACGAGCATTCGGGTACTGGACCACATTTACGCGAAGCTCCTAGATAGTTTCCACGACGTAGCCTCGTGATACCTATCAGGGTTTGACAATGCCTTTTTCTAGTACGTCTGGCAGGAACTTCCGAGGGCTTCTTGCCGTCTGAAATATTCGCTTGGGTTAAGATTCACTTTTTTTAATCCTGTCTGGGTCCTCCCCAATCAATTTTTAGAAGGAAATTTTCCTTGAAAGACGAGACTATTGCCATACACGGCGGCTATGAATCTGAATCGACTACCAAGGCGGTTGCAGTGCCCGTCTATCAGACAGTCGCATATGAATTTGACGATGCACAACATGGTGCTGATCTATTTAATCTAGCGGTACCCGGGAATATCTACTCCCGGATCATGAACCCTACTAATGCGGTCCTAGAAGAACGCGTGACCGCATTAGAACACGGTGTAGGCTCTCTGGTGCTCTCTGCAGGCAGTGCTGCCATCAACTATTCGATTCTCAATCTTGCGGAGAACGGGGATAACATCATCACCGTACCACAGCTCTATGGCGGCACCTATACCTTGTTTGCGCATATGTTGCCGAAACAGGGTATTGAAGTTCGATTTGCGGAAGGGGATAGTCCCGAGCAATTGGCAGCATTGATTGACGAAAATACCAAGGCGGTTTTCTGCGAAAGCATTGGAAACCCGGCTGGAAACATTGTTGACATCCAAGCAGTTGCTGATATGGCCCGCGCACACGGAATTGCCTCGATAGTCGATAACACTGTCGCTACTCCAGCACTCCTGAAGCCGGTCGATTATGGAATTGACATTGTTGTCCATTCTCTGACCAAATATATGGGTGGACACGGCAGTTCGCTGGGCGGTGCCATAACCGACTCAGGAAAGTTCCCTTGGGCAGAACATTCGGATCGTTATCCCATGTTTACGACTCCCGAACCTAGCTATCATGGAGTGGTGTACACCGATGCACTGGGCGCAGCAGCATATATCGGTAGGGTGCGTACTGTGGCACTGAGGAATACAGGCTCCTGTCTTTCACCATTTAACGCGTTTCTACTTATGCAGGGTATCGAAACACTTTCGCTGCGCATGGAAAAACATTGCGAAAATGCTCTCGCTGTTGCGAAGTATCTTCAAGATCATCCAAAAGTTGACTGGGTCAAGTTTGCTGGTTTACCGGGTGATGAGTATTACGACCTAGCCAGCAAGTACATGGATGGAAAGGCATCGGGTATCTTGACTTTCGGTGTCAATGGTGGATTCGACGCGGGTGTCAAGTTCTACGACGCACTGAAAATGTTTAAGCGCTTAGTGAATATCGGTGACGCCAAGAGTCTTAGTTGTCATCCAGCCTCGACCACACACCGACAATTAACGGAAGAAGAACAACGTAGTGTAGGTGTGCTACCCGAGATGATTCGTTTGTCGGTGGGCATAGAGCATATCGATGACATCATTGAAGACCTTGATCAAGCCCTTGCGTCTGTTTAAGAAAAATCTTTGAGGTGACAAGGATTGTCAGCGTGAGTTATTAAGAGAAAAGTAGTTCTCGTACACCGCCTAGTCGGGCAACCGCTAGGCGGCTTTTTCATGGAGGTTCTAGCCCAGCTTGACGAGAGCTTTACCAGTATTTTCGCCGGTGAATAGACCGATCAATGCGCGTGGTGCTTCAGCGAGACCATTGTAAATAGTCTCCTGGTATTGCATTTGACCGCTTTTTACCCAACCGCGCATGTCATCGAGAAATTCATCTCGACGGTCTTCAAAGTCATAGACCACAAACCCTTCCATACGGATTCGTTGGTACACCATATTCGATAAAGTGGTGATCCCAGATGACAATGCGCCGTAATTGTTGTAAGAGGAAATCATGCCACAAACTGGGATTCGACCAAATACATTCATGCGAGGAACAGCTGCGTCTAAGTGTGCACCACCTACGTTGTCAAAGTAAACGTCGATACCGTTTACTGCCGCTGCCTTCAGGCTTTTGCGGAGTACGCCGTGTCGGTAGTTGATAGCGACATCTAACCCAAGAGTTTCTTTCAACCATTTACACTTCTCGTCAGTACCTGCCGAGCCGATGGTGTAACAGTTCTTGATCTTTGCTATCTGTGCAGCGACACTACCTACAGCTCCAGCGGCGGCAGAGACAAATACGTTCTCGTTATCCTTTAGCGCACCTGTAATCAGCATGCCACCCCAAGCAGTGAATCCTGTGGTTCCAAGTACATGCATATAGAGTGTCGGTGAAAACCCCCTTGCATCTAAGTGACTCAGGTCCCCACCATCTGACAAGTAAAAATCCCGCCATCCTGATCCGTGTTGGACTAAATCACCTTCTTTAAATTTCGCGTTGCGAGATGCTACAACGGTTCCAATCGCGCCGCCAGTCATAGGCGTATTGATCTTCTGCTGACCGTTCGAAAGTCGTGGTCGCATGGCTGGGTCAACAGACATGAAGTCATTCTTGACCAAGACTTGGCCTTCGCTCGGATCATCTAGGCGATTGTCGAGGATGGCGAAGTGTTGTTCGGTGGGTATACCGCTCGGATAGTCAACTAGGTGGACTTCTCTAGCAAACATGGTGTAAGGGCCTTCTTAGATTAGAGAGTGGGGTGTCAGGATACGTATCTGACTAACTGGCTTCCATTTCTGCAACCATGTCTTGCATGCCTTCCCATTCATCCCACATGTTGCACATGGCTTGTTTTGAGCGTTCCCATGCATCATTCCCCTCCTCAAATTCTAGCCATTCACCCATTTGACCTCGGTCTGGGTGATCCGTTACACCTGAGACCACCACATTGGGTTGTCGTTTCTTGTTTCGTATACGAAAAATGATGTTTTTTCTAGATTCTGTGCCACGTTCGTTGCGTGTTCCAGAATGAGGTATGTGGTACATTGCAATACACGCATCGCCTGGTTCCATCAGTATCTGAGTAGGTCGCGGCCAACGTCTACCGTCCGGTGTGGTTTCTGATGTCTCATCAGTGAACTTTTCAAAGATTCTTGGCGGAAGGTAGTTCATACCACACCGATTGGGGCAATCATGGTTGAGCCTTGGCCAGTCTGGTCCCTCAGGACCCAAGTGCCCGTTGATGTTGTATTGGTGGCGGAAGAATTCCTGCATATCGTGATGAGCACCTTTGAGAAGGCAAGTTTGCCCTCGGCCTTCTTCGGATTGGTCATTTAAACATACAAACACGAACGCAGTAAAGCTGCCGAGTCCTAGAGTCATATCCGGATCTTCAAATAGAGGCACCATGTTGTGCCCCATAACCTCAGGACTTCGTCCCAAGTCGCCTTTGGGACCTGATGCAAAATGCCTCAGATAAATCTCTTCGGGTTCTCCTTCTTGCACTTCCTGTGGCGCGGCAATGGTTATGTTGCCGTCCATGTGGACTCCAGCACCGTAATAAGGGACATCCTTATCAATGTATCCAAGGTTTGTGTACCGATCGGATGGCTGGCTGGGCTTAATCACGCCTACTTGACAAATGGAAGGGGGATCGAAGTAGCCCATAACATCATGCAGAACGGGTGTCACATCTGAAGCATTCACCAAATCAGTCATGGTTTTATCCAGGCCGAGGCGTTCACCCTTCTTCGCGGCCTTGATTCGTTTGAGTGCGCTATCGACAAGCGCGGGTGATACTGCTTGCTTTACAACGATGTAACCATCGCGGTAAAGGGAGAATTTGTCTTCTCTACTGAGGGTTCTAGGTGAATCCTTGCGGAGGGTACTTGATGAAGTCATTATTAATCGAGCAGGTAAGAATTTTGTGGCCAACCATTGTATCCGGGCTGAAGTGACTTATGTATTTTCGTCGTGCTAAGTATTTAAGGCTCGAATGACGTAAACCTACTTCTGTGAATGCTCGCTCAACTTTACCTTTCTAAAATCCTAGCGTCTTTCCTACTTTGCACTAATAGTGTCTAACACATCCAAAATCTGGGGCGGACGATTCAGTGACAATGTGAACGAATTTGTCCAATCATTCACAGCGTCCATTGGATTTGATAAGCGACTCGCGCCAGCCGATATTGAAGGTTCTAAACAGCATTCTCGTATGTTAGTGAATATTGGAGTACTCACTAAGGCCGAGGGTGAGGCAATTCTTCTCGGCTTAGACCAGGTACTTGAAGAGATAACCGTCGGCACATTCCATTGGTCGGAAGAACTCGAGGATGTTCACATGAACATTGAGTCCCGACTGATCGAACTCGTAGGAGACACCGGCCGAAAGTTGCATACAGGTCGATCCCGCAACGACCAAGTCGCAACTGATGTTCGACTTTGGTTGAGTCGTGAAATAGACGAGATATTGAGACTGATTTATCAATGTCAACAATCAATCGTTGAACTTGCCGAACCTCACACCGCGACGATAATGCCAGGTTTTACGCATCTGCAGAGTGCTCAACCAATTACTTTCGCACACCATCTACTCGCATGGTTTGAGATGCTGGAACGGGATCGTTCTCGACTGCTAGATTGTCAAGAACGGGTGAAGGTTTCGCCGTTGGGTTCAGCAGCACTCGCAGGAACGAGCTTTGACATCGACCGAGAATTCACGCGCGCACAATTGGGGTTTACCGAGGTAAGCCGAAATTCGTTAGATGCCGTCAGCGATAGGGATTTTGCCATTGAGTTTTTAAGCAGTGCAAGCTTGATAATGGTTCACTTGTCTCGTTGGAGTGAGGAGCTCGTCTATTGGAGTTCGTCGCCAGTTCGTATGGTTGAGTTACCTGATGCTTATTGCACCGGCTCTAGCATCATGCCGCAGAAGAAGAATCCCGATATACCCGAGTTAGTTCGGGGAAAGGCAGGTCGGGTTATAGGAAACTTGACCTCCCTGTTGGTTCTAATGAAAGGTCAACCGCTCGCCTATAACCGGGACAATCAAGAAGATAAAGAACCACTTTTTGATACTGTGGATACAGTGTCTGACTGTCTCAGGGCGTTTGCAGGTATGATTCCTGAAATTCGACCAAATGTTGAAAGGATGCTTGATCTTGCATCCGAAGGTCATCCGACGGCTACAGATTTAGCAGATTGGCTAGTTCGCAAGGATGTACCGTTTCGTGATTCGCACAGAATTTCTGGTCAGTTAGTTGCACTTGCGGAATCGAAAGGATGTAATCTCGCGGACTTGGCTTTGTCAGAGATGCGTGAGATCAGCGGTGTATTCGACGAGTCAGTTTATGAAGTTCTGGAGTTAGAGAATTCGGTCAAGTCAAGGTCTCATGTAGGTGGTACCGCACCAGAGACTGTGGCCACTGAGATAGCACGCATTCAGAAACTCTTATTGAATCGTTATAGCGATTTACGAGAGGCTACGTAGTTTCTCCGCAGCGACTTTTGCGAAGTAGGTAAGAATTCCATCCGCGCCTGCTCTTTTACAACATAGTAGTGATTCGAGGATGACATCCTCGGTAAGCCATCCATTCTGAATAGCAGCCATATGCATAGAGTATTCGCCGCTGACCTGATACAGGAAGGTTGGCATGCCAAATCGTTCCTTAACGCGATGCAGAATGTCTAAATACGGGAGTCCGGGTTTAACCATGACCATGTCTGCCGCCTCGTCTATGTCTAACCCAACCTCTCGTAGAGCTTCGTCTGAATTGGCAGGATTGAGTTGGTAAGTCTGCTTATTACTCTTTCCTAGTGCCGAGCTAGACCCGACTGCATCCCGAAAAGGTCCGTAATAGGCTGAAGCGAATTTTGCGGAGTAGGCAAGAATTTTCGTGTGAATAAACTCGCTTTCGTCCAAAATCCGTCGGATTGCTCCGATCCTACCGTCCATCATGTCAGAGGGCGCGATTACATCGGAACCTGCTTGCGCACACACGACTGCCTGCTCTTCTAGTAATGAGATGGTGATGTCATTCAGTACGTATCCGTCCTCATCAATCGCGCCATCTTGGCCGTGAGACGTATAAGGGTCTAGAGCCGCATCAGTCACGATCCCTAGTTCAGGAAATCTCGCTTTGACTGCTTTCACTGCTCGTGGAATCAGACCATTTGGATTGATTGCTTCGCTACCTTTAACGTCCTTTAGATTAGGTTCGATGAATGGAAACAGTGCTATGGCCGGGATATTCAGCGCTTGAACTGTTTCGCACTCAGCTACAAGGGCTTCAATCGTATATCGTTCAATTCCCGGCATTGAGTCCACTGACTCGGTGCCTGATTGACCTTCGATCACGAACATTGGGTAAATAAGATCAGAAACCGTGAGCATGTTCTCCTGCGTGAGACGACGTACAAATGCGTGCGTTCGATTGCGACGCATGCGTAGGTGCGGGAATTTAGCTGTCATGGTTTAAAAATCAACTACAAGATCAGGCGTTTAATTCTCGACTCAAAAGCTCTGCACGCTCAAGGTCGGAAGGTGTATTGATGTTAAAAAACTCCTTTGCATAGGTGGAGAGTTCCACGTGACAATGAGGGATACTGTCTAGCCAATGTTTGACTGCTAAACCACCTTCGGTATAAAACTGAGAAAGTTGCTCCCGACACTCTCGATTGAGTAGCATGCACAAGTTCTGCCTGACATTTTCAACTATCGGCACGGCTACACCTTTGTTTAACGCAACGTCTGAGAGTAACTCAATTAGATTCGTTGGGATAAACGGTACATCGCCTGGGGTCGTAAGCACCCATTCAGATTTCACAGCAGGAAACGTACTGACTAAGCCGACGAGTGGACCTTTTTCAATATCCTGATCAACGACGACTCGATTGCCATACGATTCATAGATCGCAATATTGCGAGAGCCCGAAATCAATACTTCAGAAACTTGAGGTTTTAATCGTTTTTCAATTCGTGCAATGATGGTATTGTTGCCAACAGTGAGTAGCGGTTTGTCCTGGTTATCCAACCGAGATCCTCTACCACCGCAGAGTACGATACCAGTAATCTGATCTCTTTCAATCACGGATTCTGCCACTGGCATGGTAGACATTGAACCCGGACTCACTCAGGAATCCAGCAAGCGTAATATCTCTTGTCTCTGCTAACTCAATAGCCATGCTACTCGGTGGACCAATGCTTGCGATCAGAGGTACGCTAGCCATAGTCGCCTTATGCACCAACTCGAAACTTGCTCTGCCACTCAAAAGAACTCCACGAGATTCCAGTCTTTCTACGTGCTGATTCAGAAAATGTCCTACCAGTTTGTCCATTGCATTATGACGACCGACGTCTTCGGCGATGTGATCAATGTTACCGTGCCTATCGAATGTAGCACAGGCATGTAAGCCACCAGTCTTGTTGAATTGGGACTGAATTTCTCTCATTCTTCGAGGTAGTAAAGTCAGGTGTTCTTCAGATATTTCAAAATCTGATTGCTTCTGTACTGGGAGAATCGTCTGCAGTGCAGCAATTGAGGACTTGCTACATACGCCACAGCTCGACGAAGTGATTAGATTACGAAGAAGATTCTCGGTGTTGAAATTGCTCTCGCTTGCAAGCTCAACCAGCACCACATTTTGGAGATCCTTATCGAGCGAAGGTTCATCAGACCAACTCAATCTATGTATATCATCGCTGGACTTTATGATGCCTTCCGCAAAAAGAAAACCGGTTACCAACTCGAAGTCACTTCCCGGCGTTCGCATAGTCACGGAAATCGAAACCGGCTCAACATCAGACCGACCGTGATACGCAATTCGAAGCTCTAAAGGTTCTTCAATGGTGACATAGTCTTCTAGCGAGGCGCGTTCGCCACGTACTCTGGTGATTGGTACGCGAATGCTCTCGATGGGCGATTTTGGCGTACTTACTTCGGAGAGTGTCATCCTCCGGCTGGCAACAGTTGCCTCTGAGATTGCTTGAAGTAAGTGTAGTTTTGTTGCCACTCACCTTTTAGGTGGTTTGCGGGACGAACTTCAACGGCGGTCACTTTATATTCCGGACAATTGGTTGCCCAATCTGACTGATCCGTGGTAATGACGTTGGTCCCAGAGTCAGGATGGTGGAATGTCGTGTAGACCACACCAGGTGCGACCCGTTCAGTCACTTCTGCGGGAATTACGGTATCACCCATTCGACTTGAAAGCGAAACCAGATCGCCGTCCCTGATTCCTCGTAACTCAGCATCGCTTGGATGAATCTCTAATGTGTCTTCGCTTAGTACTTGATTGTTGTCTGTTCGCCGAGTCTGAGTACCGACGTTGTATTGGAACAACTTACGGCCGGTGGTCAACAGGAGCGGAAACTTTCGATTTGCTCGCTCAGTCGTTGGTTGATAGGCTGTCGTATGGAACATGCCCCTCCCTCTGACAAACTCATCAATATGCATAATCGGCGTGCCCTCTGGTGACTGCTCGTTTAGAGGCCACTGGGCACTACCTAGTTCATCCAATCGATCATGCGAAAGTCCGGCGAACAATTGAGTCGTTGCTGCCAATTCATCAATGATTTCACTACTGGTGTTGTAGTGCATCGGATAACCCATCGCATTCGCTAATTCTTGTACTACCTGCCACTCATGTTTGCCAGTTTTGGGTTTTGTAACTGGGCGGACTCGATTCATCCGACGTTCTGCATTGATAAAGATCCCATCTTTCTCAAGGAAGGATGTTCCTGGAAAAATTACGTGCGCAAAGGACGCTGTCTCGGTCAAGAATAGATCTTGTACGATCAGACATTCAAGAGATTTAAGTGCTGCTTCAACATGTTT
>MPMU01000018.1 GCA_002238665.1 Gammaproteobacteria bacterium bin55 | reverse complement strand
GCGTGGCTGACACAAGCTTCTTCCTAAAATTTTGCCTACATTTTTAGGTGACAAAACGTGCCAAAAGTCGATCTCACAGAAGAAGTCATACATGAGAAGGAATCAAAGACCGGAGACGAGTACGTAGTTTGCGTTAAGTGTAAGGAATTGCTCGCCAACGAGCAGGATGCTATTGAAGTAGAAGGTCAGCACATTCACACACGAATTAATCCAATTGGAATCGAGTACGTCATTAGGTGTTTCCGAGATGCCATGGGTTGCTCGCTTGCAGGCGAACAGTATCACGCAGACAGTTGGTTTGCAGGTTACGTATGGCAACTTGCCGAATGTCCACATTGCAAGGAACATCTAGGTTGGCTATTTTCGGGTAGTGACCATTTCTATGGTCTAATCAGGTCCCGGATAGAGATTCAACGAATTTAGGTTTATGTCCACTTTAAGTACAGATGAGTACGATGTCCTCATCTTTGATTGCTACGGCACACTGGTCGATTGGCAGACCGCGATCTCTTCGTACTGGCAATCTGTTTTGACCAAACACGACGCACACGTCACGGATGAATTTTTGCTCAGCTTCCACGCTCAATGGGAACCTGTTGAGCAAAATGCAGGCGGTCTCTATCGAGATGTCTTAAAACGTGTGATGAATAGATTAGGAGATCGACTGGCGTTTACGCCTTCAGCAGAAGAACTAGATGGATTTGTAGACAGCCTCGCGAATAGTCGTCCATTCGACGATTCCATTGAGGCAATCGAAAAACTTAAAGAACATTTTGAACTGGCAATCGTTTCAAACACCGACCTGAACTTGCTCCAACAAACACTGAATCCATTTACCGTTGAGTTCGATTATTTGTGCACAGCAGATCAGACAGGAGCGTACAAACCGACGGAAGAAATGATGAGTCAAGCCATGACCCTCATTGGCCCGGATAAACGAAAATTACATGTCGCTCAGAGTTTGTTTCACGACATCAAGCCCGCGAATGATCTTAGCAACGACAGTGTTTGGATCAATCGCGATGGCGATTCAGGCAGTAATGTTTGGTTGTCTGATGCTAAGCCAACCTGGACTTATGACGATCTTCAGACCTTCGCCGATGAGATTGTCGGAGATTGAGGTCGTCCAGCTAGTTTAAATCTGATAGGTAAGTTTCTTCGAAACAGTGTGGTTGCGCGAGCAACTTTCTAGCTAGGCGATTGTTCAGGGTATGACCAGCTTTATAGCCTGTATACGATCCTAATATGCTACCAAATCCCGTCAGAGCGAGATCACCAAGTGCATCGAGAATTTTGTGTCTAGCGGCTTCATTTGGATATCGTAGCTCAGCACCTTCAGCCAGGCAATGCTTCTCATAGATCAATACGGCACTTGATTTCTCTTTGATGCCTTGTGCATATCCGGCTTCAAGCAAATCCAAGTAATCTCTACGGAACCCAAAGGTACGGGCCTGACTGATCTCGTCGATAAACGAATGTTCTGCATTGTCGAATGATGCGTGACACACCATCGGGTCTTGAAAACTACTGTGCTCGTAATCTATCTGGACATTCAATCGAAACGAATCATGCGGTTTGAGAATCGCCCAGGCATCCCCATCTGCGCAACACACAGTTTCCTTAATTCTCAGGACCTTTTTAAACTCATCCTGTGCAAGAATTCCTATTTCTCCCAAGCACTCAACGAACCGCTGAGAACATCCGTCCAACATCGGAATTTCTGGTCCACTCACATAGCAATACAGGTTGTCGATCCCTAACCCCTGTATTGCGGCCATCAGATGTTCAACGGTTGAAATGGACATTTCAGGTGAATCATCCAACCCCAACGTAGTCGCAAAGCTAGTGCTCACGACATTTGTTGCAATAGCAGGAATCTGTATTTCCGCGTCACCTGCTTGTTTGTGAAAAAGAATCCCAGTATTAACAGGTGCAGGTCGTATAGCTAATCGACAGGATTGACCAGTATGCAACCCTTCTCCTTCGATCAACAACTCGTCTTGGATGGTATTTTGATACAACTGCATGGTACTTCCTAGTTGAACACATTCGTGTCAAAACTAGAATCAGTGTAATACAGAAAACTGAATTTCCGCTGTGGATTTCTGTATCAAATTGTTACAGCAATCACTTCTCAACAAGACTCTCAAGTGCTTGTTTGACCTTAAACGTAGCGAGTGTATCTCTATCACAATAAGCTATAAGATCGTCGAATATTGATTCTCGTTCAGTGGCGTCTGCTGTTGTAAGTGCTTGCAGGTAGCGGAACGAAGCCAATTGCCCTTCGTCAATTTCCAGATCTAGGTAATCTACCTCTGTCAATGCTGGTAGCACATTTTTAAGACTGAAGGATCCCCTAAAGTTGGGATGGTAGACGTGATTCTTAACAATATTTAGGAGATCGAAGAGCCGTTCCTGAATTGGACGCAAATCACAAGCTAAATCAGGAAGCGCGTCAATCAAGTGGTTAATGACTCTGGTTTCAAAGGCGGAGTAGACACAAATTGACCCACTTCTTCCTAATGTCTCGATGAGATGCAAGGCGACTTCGCGTCTTGGGTCATCTGCCGTTTGGTGAAGGTAACCTCTATATATTGGTTCTCCATCTGATTGCTCCGTGAGCACAGAGAACATGAACGGAACAGCTTGGAAGGGTTTTGTTCCAATGTACTGTGGAATCGCGTGAGAAACGGTTTCGAAATCCAAGTGATAGATCGGATTTTTAAGTTGCCTCAGTTCGGTACGTAGATTATTTCCCACCATCGAACAATCGGATTTGATTGAATCCACAATGGCTTGTTGGCGAACATTCAATTTGATGCTGGATGGAATATCTCGGATTTCCTTGATATCCAGGAGATGTAGCTCCTCTAGTATTGGAAGTTGGGTTGGTCCAAGCTCTGAAATTGGGTGATCGTAGACGGGATCATCTTGACTGCAATGCTCGAAATAAGGACAAGGGTAAGGGTCCGTGCATTGAAACCCGGTGGAGATCTTCGGTGGACTTTCTCCCGCAAGCATTCGTTGCATAGTCAACACGTTGGAGTTAACTTCTGCCTGGAGCCGGATGACTTCAGTTAAGCAAGGGTGGAGTTTGAACAGCGAACAAATACTGAGTCTCGGGCCTTTGACATAGTCGGAGTTAAATGTCATAACACTGACCTTGGTCACCTCAAATCCACACCCTGTCAAGATCCAGTATTGAACGGCGGCATCTAGCACATAAACAGGCTTTGATTTTGTCGCTGACTTGACCTCGATCAAGTGGTACGAACCATCAGACAGTTTTTCGAGAATATCGACGGAGCACTGAACTCCATTAAATTTGAACGTTGCTTCGAATATTGCCGAGACAGATTGATCAGCTAGAAGTAGCTGCGTTTCATTGGCTGCTTCGTTGAAGTCTCTAGGGTCTGATTCGACCGGTTTTCCTTTGGCGTAGAGCTGGCAAGCCAATTGACCAACCTCATGTCCTACGTTAAATCTTGCTTGAGTGACTTCGTCTATCGGTGCCGAGAGACGTCTGTTATGCACATCATACCAGAGACGTAAGTGGCACTGTTGGCCATTCATGAACCTAGTTTTAGAGAGACTAAATCGTCTTCTATTCACTGTTGATTGCTACTTTAGTTGTGGGGGTGAAACTAAATTTCAGTCGTTGATGAACGTTTGATGTTTCATAGTGTGGTCTCACTCAGAAATGATGCCTCCTATGGCAAAGGATACATCAACCAAGCTTAAAGTGTTGCACACAAAGAGAATCTGAGCAGCCCATTTAGACAATCATGTTTGTTGGTTTGAAATTCAAGTAGTTTCAATGGATTAAGACGACCCAATAACGAGTCTATCAATTCACTGATCAAAACGATCCAATCCTCGGATTTCACCGCATCCGATCTGTTTGAACTAGAGTGAGCTATACGTGATCTTGGACGACAATGAATCTAAGAAAGGAGCCTCGAAATTCGGAATCATAAAGTAGAAAAAGAACAGACCTTTCCTCATTGTGGTAGCACCCACTTGAACAAGCCCGGTCAAGATGCACATGACCAACAACGCTATCGATGTGTCGTCAGTGATGAGAATGGTTGTGGTAGAACCTATACGGATCTGACCGGTGCCACATTCCGTGGCATGATGCGAGGGGACCCATGCGGACAATTCAAGGTAACGGTTTCCAAAGAATATCAATCCTTCAACAAGCTACATGAATCTGAGGAAGTCCCGATCAACCGAAGGACGTCATGGCGTTAACGACATCGGTTCCTACGTGCATTGGCGGAGTGTGAAACGACGATCTTGAACGGAGTCTTCAAGGCGGATGAGACCTAGTTCCGAGATACGCGCAAAGGCTCGCGAGGGTGGAAGAGAAATATGCCACCCGTGGCTCAAGAACCGCGCCGACCGAGTGAGAGCAAAAGGTGAATTTTCCAATGGACACTTCGTAGTGTTCACTGCGATTGTACGTCTAGCGCAGTAATACCGCCCATAGGCAACATTGACGCAAATGAAACAGGCCTGTAACAAAGTATTAAAGAAGCAACTGTGCTGTGCTCGTAACGACGCTCAAACTATCGACGGGCTACGTTCTATAACAACGTTCAGCACATCGAAATGAGGAACAAAGAAAAGTCACTCTACCTGTGGCTAAATACACCAACAAAACTCAGCAACTGCGTCTTGCACATGTCAGCAGATCATGAAATTTTTCGTGAACGAACACGCTCAAGAAGTGTCGACAACCTATCTACTACGTTACCTGAGTTGGCATGCTAAATCAAGTCGCGAACTCCTCGAAAATGGCACCTCTTTTTACGAAATTACTAAACGCATGTAACTGCAAAAGAGCAACCTATCCATTTTGGTTTATCTCTTTGAATGTAACATTCCCCTCAGAATACACAAATCGAAATAAACGGATCCGATCTAAGTGTTTAAACGTACCGTCAAATTGATCCCAGATCGAAGATCCCTCTTTCTTTTCTGGTGAGGGCCAAAATGCCATGTAGAATTCTTCACTACTTTCCGTCAGCGAATTTGTGTCTTTTAGCCAACTACAAGAATTTTCCAATTTCTTTCCAATGTGGTCACAAACTCCTTTTGTTGTCTTTTGGTTTAGACCCTGCAAATAAAGTTTATGGTCAGCTTTGATGTGAACTAACTTTGCGAAATCTTGATTGAACTCACTATAAGCCGTCTGACTCTCGCATTCCATCGCAAAAAATATTCTCTTTACCGGGCGACTGTCAGTTTTAGGGTCCACATCAGTAATACAGGCATCTAATAACCATTCACCTGGTTCGTTATCTTCACCAAATTTTGTATTGATCACGTTTAGATGATACTCATCTTTACTATATAACTCTTTATAAATATACTCACTTACCCTTTGTTTAAATCTACCTGATTTTTCTTCATTTTTAACTGTTTTATGTTTTACATCTGTTTTTGTTTCTTCAAACGCTTTCTTTATGCACTTTTTTAATATTTGACTGTCCATTGGGAGTTTCTCCAGGTTGAAAATATTCAGGCTAACTTACGTGAGAGTTAATTGTTTCCTCATCAATCATTATAGGTCAAACCACTAGTGGATTACTTCGCTTCCTCTCTTTAGAGCATTTGAAACTTTCTCGGATGTGTATGTCATACGCCTCCACGACACCACTCGAGACCTGCATTTCGCGCGGCGCCAATGCAGGTAGTATCCGGTGTCGCCAAAGCCTTACCGTTGGTCGGTGTTGACCTGGAAATCCCCAGTTACCTGCGTCTCCTTGATGGCCCGATATCCTTTTTTGTACATTGCCACCATGAATGGGTCCCATTGATTCGGTTGATTCATGCCACTTATTTCGGTGCCGGTCGATACCTTATAGGCTTTACTACAACCACTTTCATTACGAACGACACATCGATAGCATTGTTGGACATGTGCATCTTGACCGAACTTGATCGAACGGGTGCTACCACACTGAGAACCAGTCCGTTCTTTTCCAACTTTTTGATTCCGAACCTTGAGCCGCCTTTTGCGAGTCACTGCCTTCCAAGGCAATCCATGGCTTGCTCAAAATCAAGCAGGTCAAATGCTAACCGTCCTGGTGAGTGAATTGACGGACTGTTAATTAGGTCTTCCTAACCCATTGAAACAACATGAGTTTTAAACCAAAAATACATGCTTATGCAAATGAGCTTCGTCTTTGACCTACGCATAATATGATTACTCAGAATTTGTCTCGCTGTAGCGACCACCACAGCACATTAATTCTTGAGAGAAGGTTCTACCGAAACTAGAGTCGTGCTGACATTGGTCAGTTGTCAACTCGACCTTGCGTGTCTTGCGTGTCTGCGTCAAGCATTGCCTGGGTAATCTCACCCCAGTCTACGTCATCCTCATCCTGTTCTTCAGGCTCAACTGCGCGAAGTCTTGAGGGGGGTACCGAACTAAAGATCTCATCTGGCGTAGTAGTCACAGTACTAGCTTCTTCATCACTACGCATCGGCATTATGACCGAGACACGAAGAGATCCCTCTGGCACTTGATCGCTTTCATAAAGTCCGATGTATTGTTCCGTATCCTGGTCACCAGTACCTTTAATGGTATTGACCAATTCTGTCATTTCAGAGTCTTTGGGGCTTTCTCCTGATTGGTTGTTCGACGTGAAGTTAATAATGTGTGCAAAGGCCAACTTATGGAGTGACAATTCATGCAAAGACACATCCAGAATCTGTTCTTTAATGAGTTCTCGCCGATTAGTTCCGCTGGCCTCCGCGATACCAATATATAAATCCAGCGCTTTCTTACTATTCAGTGGAATACAAGTCTCAAGATCTTTGAAGTCGCGATTTATCACACCAATCTCAAATAGCATGTCACAGATGACTTGAATAGACTGGACTAGCCGTTGGTTGATGTTTCCAACCGCAGTCTTCCAATCTAAATCCTCTTCCGGAGGAAATGCGTTATCGTTTGGGAAAACCATTAACGCATGGCAGTTGTTACGTAATTCCTGAATACCTTCTTCAGCACGTTTGCCGCGTTGTTCCAGTTCTCGAGGACGAGTAACGATACCAACAGTCAGGATGCCTGCTTCTTTACCACAACGCGCGATCACTGGAGCAGCACCGGTACCAGTTCCACCACCCATACAAGCAACTACAAAAAGTAGGCGTGTGTTCTCGAGTATCTGCAGTATTTCAAATGTCGATTCTGCAGCTAGTTGTGCGCCAATCTCTGGATTTCCACCAGCGCCCTCGGTCCGTTCCTTACCAAGGTTCAGAGTATTGATATCTAGATCATTCAATCGTTCGAGCGCTTGTGAATCAGTATTTGCTGCCCACAGATTGACTCCCTCTAGATTGGCTTCAGAACACTCTGCAATGATGCTACCGCCACCTCCACCAACACCAATGACTTGTATGTGAAGGTCTTTTTCGACCCGTTTTAATGGCTTCTTTTCGTCGCTATCGAATTGGACGCTGAATGACGGTGAGAATGATTCTGGAGGCATGTTAACCCTCTTGGTGGATCATGTTGAACGACTTCCTGTCTAACAAGCATACGACCTAGGAATGTAATTAACATTTTAATAGTCAGGCGGAATCAGACCACTATGGAACGGGATTCGTGTAGTCGGTTTTCTGACCATTGAGAATTTAATTCGCTACGCCGGACTTATCATCGGAGATTTGAGTAATTCTGAGACTTCGCTTACGCTACCTGCCCCCTGTACCAGTATGAGATCATTCATTTCAAGATTCTTCTCTAGTGTCTGAAGTGCTTGTGTTGAGTCTTCACAAATTGCCACCTCTTTGCCGTGAAACTCTCTGATAAATTTCGCCAGGTCACAAACGTTTGCACCATCTATAGGACTTTCACCCGCCCCATACGTCTCTAACAAAATCAATCTGTCGACTCGACCAAGGACATCGACAAAGTCATGAAATAAGTCTCTCGTCCGGGTGTATCGATGAGGCTGATAAACCATAGCAACTTTGCGATCTGGCCACAGGAGATTTGCCGTTTCTACCACATATGAGATTTCTGTTGGATGGTGCCCGTAGTCATCCACCATCGTGAATGTGTGACCAGCAAGCTGGACCTCTGAAATTTCAAAACGACGTCCCACTCCGTGAAAATTCGCGAGCCCCTCTACTATGAATCTATCGTCGATGCGCTCGTCGGTCGCTGTAGCGATGGCAGCTAACGAATTTAGCACATTTTGGTTTCCAGGAAGATTGAGCTCTATATCTAATGGGGCTAACCCTCCAGGTCGGAGACAGGTATATCTCCAAGTCTGTTTAGAGGTATCTAGATTAATCGCTCGAAAGTCTGCGGATTCATTGTACCCGTACGTCAGGAGTGGACGGGTGATGCGAGAAGCTATCTGTTGAATCCCTTCATCGTCGATGCAGACTACGACCGCACCGTAGAACGGCAATCGCGTGATGAATTCTTCAAATGTGGATGACAATAACTCAACATCGTGGTCATATGTAGACATGTGGTCTTGATCAATGTTGGTAATCACCGCAAGCATGGGTTTTAGGTAGAGAAAGGATGCGTCGCTCTCATCCGCTTCCGCGATAATGTACTTGCTAAGTCCTAACCCAGCATTTCTGTCTTCACTTTTCAATAGACCACCGATTACATAGGTGGGATCTAGACCCGCACTCTGAAAGATGCTGGTGATCAAGCTAGTGGTTGTCGTTTTACCGTGTGTACCAGCAACCGCTATACCATACCGATGCCGCATTAATTCACCGAGCATCTCCGCCCGGTTAATGACTGGAACTAGATGCTCGTGAGCAGATACCAATTCCACGTTTTCGTTTGAGATTGCGCTCGAAATTACCACTACATCAGCATTCTGAACGTTTTCGGCGGCATGTTCATTAAATACCTGAATACCGAGCTGACGCAACCTGCGCGTACTCTGTGATTGTTGGAGATCTGAACCACTGACGTGATAGCCTTGGTTAATCAAGACTTCTGCAATCCCACACATTCCACTACCTCCGATACCTATCAGATGAATGTGCCGAACATGGCGCATGGGGTACACTACAGACATCAGTGGCAATCTCTTGTTGTTGGATCTAGTAAGCGTCTAGCAATGGCGCAAAAAGACCTACCGCGTTCGACATAGTTTGAGAACATGTCGAAACTCGCACATGCAGGAGAGAACAAGATTGTCCCTTCAGAACCAGCGCACTCGATCGAAGTTCGAATCGCGTGCTCAAATGTCTTAGCCATGTGTACTACCATAGTTGAATCCATAATCTCCTTGAATCGATAGGCATCTTGACCGTAAAGCACCACATGGTCCGTAGTAAGCGTGGCGTTCGTCAATGGAGCAAGGTCCACACCTTTGCTATCACCTCCTAATAAAAGCACGAGCGGTCTTCTTGCACAGTTGAATGCCTGAATTGCTACCACCGTCGAGGCGACATTGGTGGATTTGGAATCATCAATCAAAGTAACTCCACTGTCTACCTTGATGAGTTGCTGTCGGTGTGGTAAGCCCTTAAAAGACCGTAAGACCGGCAACATTTCTTCAAGAGAAACTCCCATGTGATGCGCAAACGCCGCCGAAACCACGATGTTATACAGATTGTGTTCTCCTGTCAAACTAAATTCGCTCGCTGGCACGAATTCGCCTGAAATAACCACACCACCTGACTCCACGCGCCATTTCGGATCGTCATTGATGGCAATAGACTGCCTTCCAACGGTATTCTGGGGTACCGTCAGTTCATCTTTTGCGTTGTAAATCACCATCTCGCAGTTCTCGTAAATTCTTCGCTTCGCATTGAGATATTCGTCAAAAGAAGCGTGGTGATCTAAATGGTCTGCGGTGACATTTAGACAAGTAGCTACCTTAAAACTTGGACTCTTGAGACGCTCAAGTTGGAAACTAGACAGTTCCAACACAAAACCGGACGCTCTTCTTTGCAAGCCGTCGAGTACAGGAGTTCCAATATTTCCAACAGAGATAAATCCGCGGGATGCAAGTAACTCGGTAATTAAGGAAACAACCGTAGTCTTGCCGTTGGTGCCAGTTATGGCTAGTACTGGTTTATCTACATGGTCGAGGAAGAGATCTATGTCACCGCGAACCGGAATGTCTTCTTCCAGTGCTTTTTGAACGATCTCGTGTGAGAGTGGTAGACCAGGGCTTACATACATTTCGGTGATTTCGGCCCAATGCGTCGCAAGTTCTGACACCTTTACGACCTTTAATTGATCACTCTTGGAACTCAATTGCTCCGCTATGCGCGCGATTTCAGGACTCGTTTCAAGTCTCGTATCTGTTACCAGCAAATTAGCTTCACTCGCTAAATAGCGAACTATGGACTGGCCTGTTATACCTAGACCACAGATTAAGACCGTAGTGCTGGCAGGCACTCCTACCTCGAGACTAGCGTAGTTTCAATGTGGACAAGCCGATCATTACAAACATGACCGAGAAAATCCAGAATCGAATGATGACGTGCGACTCCGGCCATCCCTTCATTTCGAAATGGTGGTGTAAGGGTGCCATGCGCAGTATCCGCTTACCAAAGAGCTTGAAATTTGCTACCTGTGCCATTACAGAAAGGGTCTCCAGTACAAATAACCCACCCATGATCAGGAGTACGATTTCATGTCGTACCAAAACACCAATTAAACCGAGAGCTGCACCTAGTGAAAGCGCTCCGACATCGCCCATCATGACACTTGCTGGATATGCGTTGAACCATAAGAATCCCAATCCCGCACCAACAATCGCCCCACATAACACAGCTACCTCACCCATATCGGCAATATGAGGAATTTGCAGGTAATTCGCAAACTCACTGTGGCCAACTAGATAGCCAATTAACCCTAACGCGCCACCGACCAAAACCACAGGCAAGATTGCCAAGCCGTCAAGCCCATCAGTGAAATTGACACTGTTGCTCATGCCGACCACCATTAGATACGTAATGACGATGTAACCAAATCCCAGAGGAATGGCGATGTTCTTTACAAAAGGAATAATGTAATTCAATGATGCTGGAGACTCTGCGGTAAAGAACAGATACACGGCTACACCAAGACCAAAGATACTCTGTAGAGTGTATTTTTTGCCTGCCGTTAAGCCCTTGCTGTTCTTCTTGATGACCTTCAAATAGTCATCTAGCCAACCGACAAAACCAAAACCTAGAAGCACAAATAGCACGACCAATACGTTCTTATTCGTGAGGTCCCCCCATAATAGTGTGGAAGCAAAAATAGCTATGAGGATCAGAATACCACCCATGGTGGGTGTCCCAGATTTCGCAAGGTGAGTCTCAGGACCATCCGTTCGAATGACCGCACCAATCTGATTCTGCTGCAATAACCGAATGATGGTTGGGCCAATGCAGATGGAAATAATCAGTGCGGTGGCAGCGCTTACCGCCGACCGAAATGTGATGTACTGAAATACGTTAAAAAACGATATGTACTGGCTCAGGTAATCCGTTAACCAAGTGAGCATATGTGCCTACCTACGTGTTCTCCATGAAACTATCGCGGTCATTGAAGGGTATACGTTGCCCTTCTATTTCCATAAACTGTTCTGAGCCTTTACCTGCTATGACGATTAAGTCGTCCTTCGTCGCCATGTTCATAGCAAAAGCAATCGCCGCAGCTCTGTCTGATTCCACTCTATACCGTTTTCGATGTGAAAATCCCTCTACGATGTCGTCAATTATCTTATTCGGCTCTTCAAATCTCGGATTATCTGAAGTAATCACCGAAAAGTCCGCAAATTTCTCGGCAATCTTTCCCATAAGACTGCGTTTTCCTTGATCTCGATCACCACCACACCCAAAGACACATATGAGTTTTCCGCTCACGGTGGGCTTTACAGCACTTAATACGTTTTGCAAGGCATCAGGCGTGTGTGCAAAGTCTAGGATCGCACGGGCACCAGACGGATGGTTCAAGCGTTCCATTCGACCAGGCGGCGTTTGTAAATCCCTCATACTAAAGGTTGTGTCTCTTGCATCCGCGCCAAAATGGTGCATACATGCGAATATTGCGGCACAGTTAGCGACAGAAAACTCTGATAAAACCGGCAATTCAAAATCGAAGCTACCCCAGGGGGTGCACCACTCACCAAATACTCGATCAGACTCCCAACGTAATTCTCGCCAAGAGACATTGGCAGATGGAGATCTACCATAAGTTAAGAGGGGAGTTTCGTTTTGCTTCAAAATGTGTTGGATTTCTGCGCCAAACGGATCATCAATATTGACGATGCCAAGTTTCAATTCAGGTCGTTTAAACAGGAGACTCTTACATCGCCCATATTCTCGCATATCGCCGTGGTAATCCAAATGATCTCTCGTCAAATTCGAGAAGATTCCAACTTCAAATCGCACGCCGTCAACTCTACTCTGATGTAGCGCGTGGGAAGATACTTCGAGAATGGCATGTTTTAGTCCACAATTTACAAAATTACTAAGTCCTGCTTGGAAAGAAATTGCATCAACGGTTGTCAGAGATGTCTTGTTTAACCTAGGAGGTCTACCCCATCCTACAGATCCTCCAAACCCAGAATCATGTAGAAGAGTTGAGAGTCCGTAGGCGATGCTGGTTTTGCCATTGGTCCCGGTCACGCCAACACAACGAATCGAACGACTTGGGTGGTCAAAAAAACGACCGGCGATTTCACTTTGCTCCTGTGCGAGATTCCTCACATAAATTTTCGGAACCGCACCGTTTAGGTCGGATTTTGAATCAGTACATATTGCGACCGCGCCTTTTTCGATTGCTTCCTGGACAAAGCAATTACCATCCGAGGACTGACCTTTATAGGCAAAAAAACAATCGCCGGCTACGACCTGTCGCGAGTCATTGCTCAGTCCGAGCACTTCAACAGATGGAAGATCTTGTCGTTCAAATAATTCTCTTAGGAGCAATGAACGAGATTCCCACTTAGGCAGTAGATTTAGCCAGTGCTTAGCCGAGAATCGTCAACCGACGAATCCAGGTTGGCGTTGTGGTTGTCGCACTTTATGTTTTTAATCGAATCGTCCGCCTTTACCGCTCGGTTCAAGTGTGCGAATGTCATGCTACAGCTAGTTGCTCAAGCTTTCAATAGTCCTATCCAGGCGAACTTTAACCGCAGCAACGTCAGGATGCATTTCTTCCTCTGGTAGCTCCCACCACAGACTGGTTCGCACGGAGTGCTGATTCTGAATATATGCTAGCTCTTCATGTCTCAACTTAACATCTCCCTCTGCCACCATCTTGTCAAATAGATCTAACGTATAGTTGAGACGATTTAGAGAATTCTGGCAAGACTCCATAGGCGGGTTGAGGTATGGACTCACATGGAGATCTCCCGTTGTGCCGTTCATTTTGACAATATCAGACTCATAGCCTTCAGGGAGGAGCGGAATAAATTCGGTGATGTTATGCACCATTTCGTATGGTTGCTCATAAATGCAGCACAACCCTTTTACCAACCTTTCAGCCGCATATGCAGACTGCGATTCTGTGTGGGTATCCGCTAGATCTTCTAGCTCTTTCTCATTCACCTTCCATTGCGCATTAATTCCTATCAGCGTACTCGTAACAGTCATGAACGTTTCCGCCAAATGACGTTTTAATTCTTCTCGATCAGAATAATGTTTCCTTCTTGGAAAACTGAGAGGGTCTCCTTCGATTAATCTGCTACGAATAATCTCACTGGCAATGTTTGGCTGCTTTTGTGCCTGCCGACAAATATCTTCGGCGGTTTTGTGAATTTCATTGATTTCTTCTTGTATTGACAGACGGACATGGGTAGAACGAATAGCGTTTTGAACTTCCTCACTCTCATGCACAATAGCAATGTCCCAGTCACTATCAGGCAAATAGAAACCATTGGACCGACTGCCGAACAAATAGACACTTTTAGCGCCTGCATTACACCAATCGTGTGCATAAGTCTGTAACCAGTCTGGAATAATGACCGGTTGTTTCTGTCGATCCCAGGACAGTAAGCGATAAGGCGATTTATGTGTCAACATAGAACTGTAGTTTAATCCAATCCACTCCCTTTAGATGTCGTCAGCGTTCCTCATAATTTTCGCATCGTCATTGGGCATTTTCTCAAAATCTTCCAACAAGTAGCGCGAAATCCCAGTATCCGACTCGTTCATATAAGCGCGAATAAGAGTTTTTGCAAAGGCCAAAACTTGCTTAGACACAGGCTCGGAAAATCCCTTGCCTTAGAACACCAGACGGTGGATCCAGGTTGGAGTCCCGGTTGTCGCACTGTACCTTTTAATCGAATCGTCCGCCTTTACCGCTCGGTTCAGGTGTGTGAATGCCATGCTGCAGCTAGTTGCTCAAGCCTTCGATAGTTCCATCCATTCGAAAGATAGTCTGAACTATGTCGGGGTGCGTTTCTTCCTCCGTTAAGTCCGCATATTTCCTCGCCCCCACTCTATATTCCTTCTGAATATATCGACGCTCTTCTTGGGTCAATTCCAAGTCGCCTTGTTTTACCACCTTATCAAGCAGATTTAACGTATAGATAATTCGATTGAGGGAGTCCTGACAGGATTCCAAAGGGCCGCCTTCATATGGACTAATACCTAACTTATGTGTGGAGCCGTTCATTTTGGAAATATGACCCGCATAGTCATCGGGTAAGATCTCTATAAACTCAGAGACTTTGTGTGTCTTTTCATATGGCTGATCATAAAGGCAACAGAGCGCTTTCACCAATCTTTCGGCGGCAAGTGCAGATGTTGATTCAGTGTCATGGTCTTCTAAATCATCCAATTCTTCATTTGAGACGTCGGTAGACAACCATCTTGCATTAATCCCAGTCAATGTGCTCTTGGAAGCATTAAATACCACCACCAAATGTCTTTTTAATTCGTCTCTATCTGGTATGTGGTTTGCTCGTGGCATAGAGAGTTCTTCACCTTCAATAAGTTTGCTTTGAATGATTTCGCTGGCCACATTAGGTTGCTTCTGTGCACGGCTATGAATTTCTTCGTCTGTGAATTGAATGACGTTGATTTCTGTCCAACTCGGGGTGTGGCTATCTGGACCGGAGCTACCGGCTTTAAGTCGTTCACTCTCGTATACTACGGCGATATCCCAATCACTATCAGGAAGGTAATAACCATTAGACCTACTACCATATAGATAAACGCTCTTTGCTCCAGCCTCGCACCAACTGCGAGCGTATTCCTTCAACCAATCCGGAATGACCACAGGTTGCTTGGCTCGGTCCCATCCGAGCAAATGATGCATTGGTTTCGTAACAATCACCTCGTCGGATAACAGTGGCCTAATGTGTTTTCTGGCTATTCATGCCACAAACGGCATATTACCAACTGCCGAACAAATAGACACTTTAGCGCCTGCACTACACCAATCGTGTGCATAAGACTGTAACCAGTCCAGAATAATGACCCGTTGTTTCTGCCGATTCAGGACAGTAAGCGATAAGCAGATTGATTTGTCAACATACAACTGTAGTTTAATCCAATCCGCTCCCTTTAGATGTCGTAAGCGTTCCGTCCTCAGGGACGAGCAGTTAAGAGCGCCCTGGTGGAAAATGCAAGGCTTTTAAGATCCTGGCAACTCATGTCGATCTCAGCACTTTTAAATGCTACCTATGCAGGAGCTAGAAGGGTTAGGTGGTAATACACCGGAGCGAACCACCTTAGCACACGCTAGTAAAGTCTATTAACGAGCCTTCTCAATAATCTGCAACATCGCACTTCGAGAACGAGGATTCTCAGCAGTTTCCAAATAGGAGGGAACTGCCTTCTTCACCACAAGTCTTCCTGGTCCACTCAAGTCACCTTGTAGAGGCAATCCTCTAGGTACATTCGATTGTGTGAGTGCTCTGAACTTTTGTCGCACAAGTCGATGCTCGAGACTGTGGAATGTCAGGGTTGCGATCCGACCGCCCACATTGAGTAGTTCGAATGCCTGAGAAAGACCTTTATCTAACTCCGCAAGTTCATCGTTGATTTTCATGCGAACAGCCTGGAAGGTACGGGTCGCGGGATGCTTGCCCGAATCAAAATGCGTCGAGGCTTCAATGATGAGTTGGCTTAATTGATTGGTGCACTTTAGTGGTCGATGTTGAACGATGCTCTTGGCAATAGCGTTCGCATTCCGTTCGCCGCCGTATTCTTTGATTACGTCCGCAATTTCCCGCTCAGGAGCGTTGTTTAGCCACTCGGCCGCACTCACTCCAGTTTCAGGATCCATTCTCATGTCGAGCTGGCCTGTTTGTTGAAAACTGAATCCGCGTCTCGCGTCATCAAGCTGTGGACTAGAAACCCCACAATCGAAGAGAATCCCGTCAAAACCGCCAAATCCATGTGACGAAATCGCAGTTGACAGAGCGCCAAAACACCCCTGAATGACATGAACTCTGGGTTCAGATGCTCGTAGATGACGCGCAAAGCAGATCGCCTCAGGGTCTCTATCCAATACCACGAGCTTCGCGTCCTTGGCTATCAGGTTAAGCAGACACTGGGCATGGCCTCCTCTCCCAAACGTTGCATCTAGGTAGGTACCGTGAGGGTTCCACACCAAGCCAGACATCACCGCTTCAACCATAACTGGTCGATGTTCCATGGGTCTCCTCCAATTACTAGCTTGGTGCAGAATTGATTTGCGCAATTTAGTCCGTTATTTTGTTGATTTAGTTCCCTTTTTCACGAGCGAATTCCACGTCAGACGGAAAATACAGATATTGACTGATGTCTACCGAGTCTGGACTGGCGGGGGTTCACAGGTTTCTTGTTCTTTCTAGTCTTACTATACAAGCAAATTGAAAGAAAAACTGATGCGCCTTTCTACTCCATGTTGGCATGTTCATCCTGAACGTAGTCTCCGTAGCTCGCGACTCAACTCAAACTACGACTAAAAAGTTTTCTGCTTCACTCCCTAACCATCTTGTTAGTCACTAACAGCATTTATTACTGCCACTTCAAGCGAAAACAGGTCTTTGACAATATGGTAATTCAATTCGACAGTCTTTGAAAACTGAATTGAGAGATCTGAGACACCCAGAATTCAGGAGTGAACTGATCAAGGATGCGGCGCGAATTTTAAAGCACCTACAAAGCCTGGATTACGGAACATACTTCCTAGCGGCTTCTAGCAAGGAGAATTGAGTCAACCGATAAGCCGGGTTCTGTCTTGGGCAATCATTCATCTCGGATACATGTCACCATGCATCTCCTCGCAGCCTACCCGAGTTGGTGCGGACCACACCATATAACTCCTATTTAGCCTTGCTCCAAGTGGGGTTTACCATGCCGATTCTGTTACCACAATCGCGGTGTGCTCTTACCACACCATTTCACCCTTACCCTACAGAATCTGTGAGGCGGTTTGTTTTCTGTTGCACTTTCCGTGAGTTCACACTCCCCAGGGATTACCTGGCACCTTGTCCTAGGAGCCCGGACTTTCCTCTAGCTCGAACAGATATTCAAGCCAGCGATTGCCTGGTTGACTCAATCCTTGTCAGATTTCTTTAGTTTAAGTGTTCGGATCCTCTCATAGATGACTTTTCGAGTTAGAGGCGAAATTCGTCCAATGATTCGCGCAATATCCGTATCGCGTAAATTGGTCTTCATCAATTCATCCAATAACGTGTGGAGCTGAATGTTCGCTGGCGAATCCGGAGCACCTTCAACAACCATAGTAAATTCACCTTTTTGTTCGAGATCTTGATCGAACCTTAACAGAAGCTCCTCGACAGTGCCAAAGGCAAAGGATTCAAACATCTTGGTGATTTCGCGACCTAAGAATATGGTGCGCTGCCGAGAACCTTCCTCCTCAATCGCACGGAGAATCTTGGTTATGTCCTTGGGACTGGCATAAAAAATGGTGGGATCTGACGAATTGACCAACTCACTAATTTTCATTTTGAAGTGCTTTCTATTAGCATCCAGGAATCCGATAAAACGAAACGAGTTCAATGGAATGGGGCATACCGAAGCAAGTGTTGTCACCGCAGAAGCACCAGGGATTGGTACAACACTGTATTGTCGAGTATGGGTTGCCTGAATCAGTGGGAAACCTGGGTCTGAAATAAGCGGTGTACCCGCGTCAGAGACAAGAGCTACATCATTACCTGTCTCTAAAATAGTCAGAATCCGATCTGTAGGTTTTGCTTCCCTGCCATCAGCCAATTGAATGAAAGTCTTGTTCTCAAGCGTTATGTTGTGTTTAGTCAACAATAGCCTTGTTCTACGAGGGTGTTCACAAGCCATATAGCTGATGGACTCGAGGACATCTAACGCTCTTAATGATATATCTCGAGCATTACCGATGGGTGTAGCCACGACGTACAAGGTTCCCCGAGAATCGCTTCCTACGTTGCTCATGGCATTTCTATTTCTATGTATCGGGGCATGTACACCTCACACTTCGACAACCCCTCTTCCACAGCCAGAACGCACCCTGATAGGAGAACGCGATACAACATCCGTAGAAGAAGGGTTGATTCTTTCTCAGCAAGCGATTGACCGAAAGGAGTTTGCACAAGCATACGAAATACTCTTTCCTCTCTATGAAAATCGAAACGAGTTCAATAAACTCAACGGTTCAACCAAATTAAAAATCGTTGAGTCCATCGCTCTGGTGTTAAGTCAAGAAAGTGTGGGTGATGCGCTTCAGTTTGTTCGTCAGTTCAATTATTTGGACACTGATTTGGTTCTTCCAGTCAATTTACTTCTGGCTGACCTGTACTTAAAGACCGCCGCGTTTGTACCAGCAATATCAATACTAAATGAATTGGGTGCATATGGGCACTTACCGCAACAAGAAGCAAACGAACGAATCTGGCGATTACTCTTCTTGGATGGTGCTATTCATTCGATTAATTGGTCAGACGTGAACGAACCGGATTTATTGGGTTGGCATGACTTAGCATCGATTTATCGGTCCAGCACCAATACCGCAAATCTAAGAGATTCGTTCGAGAGTTGGCGCGCTAGCAATACACAACATCCAGCAGCCAATCACCTCTTAGATCCATTTGTCCACGAAGACTTATCTGGACGCGGTGAAACCTCAAACCAAATCGGCTTTATCCTACCGAAGCAAGGTCGATTGTCCTTGGCTGCTTCGACCATTCGAGACGGATTTATGCTTGCATACATGTCTGATGTCAATGGGAACCAATCTGACTCAAACATTGAGGTGCGTTTCTACGACAGCTATGGTACAAACCCAGTACAGTTGGTGGAAAGATCATTTGAGGATGGTGCTGACCTCGTAGTCGGATTTATCGACAAAGACAATGTGAGTGCCATATTGCGGCAAGCATCTTTCCCTGGTCCCATAATGTTGTTGAACAGAATAGAGAATCAAACTCTTGGCTCTCAACAAATCCTTCAGTTTTCCCTTTCCATTGATGATGAGATTGAGACAATCGCAGAAGAATTGAAGAACCTTGGTCATGAACGAATTGTTCTCTTCGCTGGCGATCATAATTGGGCAATTCGATCAAGGAATAGATTTCTGGACATGTTTGGTCAAGACTTCGGTGTAATCGTTGCGCAGCAGTATTTTCTTGACCCTACTACGATTATCGATGCCGTCGGTGAAGGATTGGACATTGCTAAGAGCGTGCAGCGACATGCAGAACTTGAGCAACTAACCAGAGATGCCTATGAGTTTATTCCGAGAAGACGAATGGATATCGACGCGATCGTGGCCTTTGTCGATGAAGGTGAATTCGACTCAATGCTTGCCGCACTGAACTATCACTACGCGACCGATGTCCCACTCTACGTTACTGAAGCAGCCGTTCGATCTGGCAAAACTACGGTTTTTGAATCCCCGGTCTATTTCACTGCCACTCCGTGGTTAATTGAAGACACCGCGATGGAACAAACCGTTCAATCTACGTTTTCGCCGAAGGTAAACATGAAATCGCTGTATGCTTTTGGTATTGACATCTACCGAATCGCAAGTGATTGGGAACGTTTTCAAGAGTCAAGATGGATCGTAGGTAGCTCAGGTGTGTTTGAACTTGATCAGCAAGGTGTTATCGTGCGCCAACCCGTTTGGGGACAACTAGACAACCAGGTGTTCCAGGTGCATAAGAAAGACACCGGTTTTCCATATAACCATTCTTATACGAACCTACCTGTAGCTGTTCGTTGAAACTCAAAGCTCGGATTGTTAAAGTGAGCCAGTTTGGTTGCCTGGCTTTCGTGGTTTTAGGTCTCAATGCATGTCAATTCTTGTCAAATGATCAAAACCGTGACCCGAGAGCGCAAGACTTAGATCTGCGAGAGGTGATCCAGTCGGTACTTGGAGTAGATTACGAAGACGATTCAGACGTCAAGACCCATGTATATATACAAAATGGCGTGGTTCTTGTTACTGGAAATGTTGCCACAAAGGAGCAAAAGTCTGATATAGCCGCTCTATTGAGCAAAATCGTGGGTATCAAAACACTTCACAATGAGCTCGTCGTAGGAGAAGCGACAGGTATAGGAGCAAGGGTAGGAGACGGAATACTCCAGAACAGAGTTCGTCTAGCTTTTCTCAATCACGCGGAAATACCACACGGAAAAATGCAAGTCGTAGTCAGAGATAACGTTGTGTATCTATTGGGTATCGTGACTGAAGAAGAAAGAGATTACACGAACAAAATCGTAGAGAACCTGAACGGCGTTGAAAGGTTAGTGTCACTGCTTGAATTGAGTCAGTGACAGAGACCACTACAGAGTGATATTTCCATCTCATCACAGTCAGTTCGCAATGGGAACTACCCTATAAGCAAACTTGAAGAACCAGCGGGACTGAAGGGTAAAGACTAATCAGCCTCATCAATGGTCGTCCTACTCAGGTTTCTTGAATTGAATCACATTGGAAGATTCTGCTGAATCGGTAGTCACAGGTGAATCTGCGTCCTTCAGTGTCTCAGACTCGCTATTTGCCATACCTTCATTCTGAAAAAAGAGGCCATGTCCGTTCTCTTTCGCGTAAACACCGATTATCGCTACTACCGGTGCTCGAATATGCTTCTCAATCCCACCAAACCTAGCCTGTAGAAACAATCCATCGGGAATGAGACTAAAGTTGTGAATCGCGGTCGGGGCAACATTTAAAATGATGCGCCCTTGTGTCACGTTGGCAGATGGAACATCCACTCCTTCTACCGTGGTATCTAGGATGATGTGTGGTGTACAGCCGTTATCTAAGATCCAGTCAATAATTGCATTTACGAGATATGAACGGTTAGAGTTCATTCATCTCCTCTTCGTCCACCGTCATGCTCTCGAGAAAAGCCTCTCTCGCGAACATTCGCTCCATATACAAACGGAGCGAACGGGTCGTACGCGCTGGAAGAGAAATACCCAACATTTTTAAGCGCCACAGCACCGGCACCGCACAACAGTCAACAAGCGAAATACCTGAGTCAAGGAAGAACTTTCTATCCCCCAGGATCATCGAAAGATGGACCGCATATCTCCTGAGCGTTTCCTTGGCCGTTTCGTACTGTTTCGTGTTTTTACTACGATGTGCCAGTACCTCTGCATTATCGCTGAGTTCACGGTCCATTTCCCGCATCATGATCCGAGCTTCCGCTCGTGGCGATGGAAATGCTGGCATCAACGGTGGGCTTGGATACCTTTCTTCCAGATATTCCATGATGACCATGCTGTTATAGAGCTTTGTATCTCGGTCGAGTAAAGTCGGAAGAGATCCTGTACTGTTTATCTCAATTAAATCTTCATTGACTTCGCCAGATTCGATCTCTACTCTATCGGGCTTAAGTTTTTTCTCCTCAAGTACATACCGAACACGGTGACAGTACTGAGAATCCAAACTTGTGTATAGGGTAATTGGTTTGTGTTCTTCTGAGCCGCTACTCAATGTACATACTCCCAGTCAGATCAATTCTGACTTACGAATTTATTCGGGATCGCGTTTAACGTCTTGCCAGTAATTTTTATTCAGGAAGTAGGCAAGAACCAAGAGAACAAATAAGAAGATCAGGACCGGTCCACCTAGTGCTTCGCGCTCCTGTCGAGTCGGATCGGCGACATAGTGGAGAAAGTTGGTGATGTCCATCGTTGCCTGATTGAACTGTACCGCGTCATACATCCCTGTGCCAGCCGATGTTTCCAGCTTGAAACAGTTATCTTGGCGAGGCGCGTCTATTGCCGTTAAACCGCCAGTTATATCAACTGCTACTTTTCCTTCACAGACTTCGTTCGTAATTCCTTGCAAAGGTAGGAGTACATTAGGCATCCCAACATCTGGAAAAATCTTGTTGTTCGCACCGAAAGGCCTAGATTCATCCGCATAGAACGCATTGAGGAAGTTGTAGACCCATTCAGGACTTCGAACTCGAGTCACCATTGTTAAATCAGGTGGTGGTGCCCCGAACCATCGTTTTGCATCTTCCTCGGACATGGAAGATGTCATGTGTTCGCCAATTTTCTGATCAGTGTGGATTAGATATTGCGTGACAAGATCTGGATCAATCGGCCCGATATCGTTCGCGGTGCGCTCATAGCGCTGGTACTGTAATGAATGACAACCGAGGCAGAAATTTACGAACAGGTTTGCTCCACGTTGTAGAGACGCTTTGTCGTCGAGGTCTGGGCTGAATTCTTTCATCGGCCAAGTAGTGTCCGCAGCAAACGCTACGCAGGTAAAAGACCCAATCGCAAGAACAGCGACGAATCTAATACAGGATCTAAACAATCGCATAACCATTTGTGACTCCGCCCCTCAATGATCCTGAACACGTTCTGGTACAGTTTTGGTTTTTTCAGCCTGCGTGTACCAAGGCATCAGAATGAAATATGCGAAGTAAATCACGGTGAAAACCTGCGCTGTGGCCGTCCCAAATGGGCTTGGAGGTATGGTGCCGAGATAGCCTAATATAAAGAAACTAATGACAAACAAAGCCAACATCGCTTTGGAGATTGAGCCTTTGTAACGCATTGATTTAACGGGACTCCTGTCGAGCCAAGGAAGAACCGTAGGAATCAGGATGGCACCAACCATGATCAGCAATCCCCAGAACTTAGCGTCAACACCTAGGAATGGAAACGTGGCGGCACGTAACATCGCATAGAACGGTGTGTAATACCAGACCGGTGCAATATGTTCTGGTGTCTTGAGTGGATTTGCGATTTCAAAGTTTGGTTTTTCGATGAAGTAACCAAACATCTCTGGTGCGTAAAAAACAATTGCACAAAACGCTATCAAGAAGATCACAATCGCAACAAAATCTTTAGTTATGTAGTACGGATGGAACGGAATGCCGTCCAGTGGAATTCCCGAGGAATCCTTATTTTGTTTGATCTCAACACCATCAGGATTATTGGAGCCTACGTGATGCAAGGCGACAATGTGGATGAAAACCAGTGCAATCAGCGCCACCGGCAAAAAGATCACGTGTAAAGCAAAGAATCTGTTCAGCGTGATGCCCGACATCACGAAATCCCCTCGAACCCACTCCATCAGCTCTGGTCCAACGAACGGAATGGCACCGATTAGGGAGACGATGACTTGAGCACCCCAGAACGACATGTTGCCCCACGGAAGTAGGTATCCGAAGAATCCTTCTGCCATGAGGACCAGGTAGATTGCCATACCGATCATCCAAAGCAATTCGCGTGGCTTGCGATAGGAGCCGTATGCAAATCCTCGGAACATGTGTAGATACACAACCACAAAGAAAGCGGAAGCTCCTGTGGAGTGTATGTAGCGAATCAGATATCCGAATTCAACATCCCGCATGATGTATTCAACGGATCGAAATGCATTTTCCCCACTGGCTTCGTAGGACATGGTTAACCAGATCCCGGTCAGGAATTGAATGACCAGGACAACCATGCTCAGTACACCAAAGACGTACCAAACATTGAAGTTTCTAGGTGCGTAATACTTGGATGCGTGAGACTCAAATGTTTTCGTTAACGGAAAACGTGCGTCAATCCACGCTAAAGCTCGGGCGATCACCCCTTGGTTTTCACTAATTTCTGACACTATGCAGTCTGCTCATCTACACCAATGACGATCACGTCATCGGACTCAAAAGAATATGGAGGCACCAGCAAATTGCTAGGTGCTGGAAGATTTTTTTCAACTCGGCCGGCCAAATCGAATTTCGAGCCGTGACACGGACAGAAGAATCCACCTTGCCATTCACTATCAAAGGCTTCGGGCTGGACCTGACCGTAGTACTTTGGCGAACACCCTAAATGCGTACATAGTCCCAGATAAACACCAATCTCAGGTGTTCGCGAACGATGCTGATTCTGAGCATACTCAGGTTGCTGATTGGCATCTTCTGAGTTCGGATCTGCAAGATCCGTTCGTTCCATTTCAAGCTTGGAGATAGCCTCTGGCGTACGGCGAACAATGAAGATTGGTTGTCCTCGCCACGCAGGCATAGGACCAAGTGTTTCACCAGGTTGCAGTTTGGAAATATTCACTTTAATTGGCGCGCCGAGTGCACGAGCTTTTGCACTAGGGTTCCAAGCTTTCACAAACGGTACAGCAGTAGCCACAACACCTACTGTACTGACAGCAGCGGTTCCTATCAGCAAATACCTTCTTGTGGGTTTAGGTACTTTATCTACCAATGTAGCTCAACCTCTTTAACAGTATGTTCTGGTGTAAAACCTGACAAAAAACTAATTATCCTTGAGGAGGATGTCAATCCTATCGTTTGGAGTATTGGGGTCTCTTACGAGCTTTTCGTAACCCAACCTTTTTACGCTCCACGACTCTGGAATCTCTGGTGAGAAATCCTGCAGCTCGCAACGGTCCTTTAAGTTCCTCGTTGTACTCAACAAGTGCGCGTGCTATGCCGTGTCGGATTGCACCAGCCTGTCCGGAGCCGCCGCCACCTCGCACAGTTACCTTGACATTAAGTCGATCGTTCGTATCTGTCAGCTCGAGCGGCTGGCGGACGATCATTCGGGAAGATTCACGCCCGAAATACTCATCAAGCGGTTTCTTATTCACATTGATCTGACCATTTCCATCCATGAGATAAACTCTGGCCGTTGCTGATTTACGACGACCCGTGCCATAGTTTGGATTTGGTTTGTAATCGACTCGTTCTGCCAAGTTTTTGATCCTAGATTACTGTACGTAGAAAAACTGAAGTTGCTAGCTTCGGCGAAGCACCTGTCTTAGAGCTCTAGATTTTTGGGTAGCTGAGCCGCGTGAGGATGATCTGCTTCCGCATACACCTTGAGCTTTTTCAGCATCGCTCGTCCGAGCGGCGTTCTAGGTAACATACCTCTAACAGCACTTTCAATAATCCGTTCAGGTGCTTGTTTCCGAAGATCCTTAAGTGAAATCGACTTGATTCCGCCGGGGTAACCAGAATGCCGATAGTACAACTTATCGGTTTCCTTTCTACCAGTGGTTTGAACCTGTGCGGCATTGATCACGATGACATAGTCACCGGTATCGACATGTGGTGTATATTCAGGCTTATGTTTGCCTCGCAGACGAAATGCAATAGCTGAGGCCAATCGCCCAAGCGTGTACTTCGATGCATCAACAACCAACCAATCATGCACAGCATCCTGTGCACGCACACTAAGAGTTTTCACGGATTTCTGATTCAGACCTTCGAATAGCGTGGTGAATTTTAAAAGAATTAGCGGAGTATTCAATAGCTCTTACCTACAGATTAGCTGAGAAATCGCAAGAAAACCTAATCCGCACCAATTTCTGAGGCATCCCAAAACCTCTCCGAGCGTGTTAGAAGAGGCAATCCGATTTACCAAAGAAGACCTCGTCGTTGGTCAGGAACTTAAGATTTGTTGAAGAATTCAGATCGAGAAATGAACTGCCGATGAGCGATGTTGAACTAACTCCAGTACGTGAAACGCACAGATTCGATGAAAGCGCGTTGCATCGGTACATGCAGTCAAATATTGAAGCATATAGAGGACCTTTTTCGATTCAACAATTTGAAGGCGGTCAGAGTAATCCCACGTTTTTGCTGGAAACCCCAACCAAGCGATACGTGTTAAGAAAGCAACCACCAGGACAATTACTCCCGTCGGCGCACGCAGTGGACCGTGAGTATCGTGTCATGGATGCACTGAGAGACACACCAGTCCCAGTTCCAATGATGTATTCGCTTTGCGAAGACACTTCTGTGATTGGAACGAAGTTCTACGTGATGGAAATGGTGGAAGGTCGGCTCTATACGAAGACAGCTCTACCAACGCTATCGCGTGAGGATCGACGCGCAGTCTACCTTGATATGGTCAAGGTTCTTGCCGATCTTCACAAAGTAGATCCGTCAGCAGTTGGATTAGAGAGTTTTGGACGAAGCGGAAATTACTTCGCACGTCAGGTATCCCGTTGGTCCAAGCAATACGTCGCATCAGAGACTGAAACCATCAAGGCAATGAATTTTCTCATCGAATGGCTCCCCGATCACCTTCCCGATTCAAGCAAACCCGTAATCGTACACGGCGACTATCGCCTAGGAAATGTCTTACTTGATGAGCAAGAACCTAAGGTTGTCGCAGTGCTTGACTGGGAGTTATCCACACTGGGCGATCCGCTTGCAGATCTAGGTTATTGGTGTCAGGAGTACTATGGAGACAACACTTCTAAGGAGGACACCCTTGCAACAGCTGACCTGATTTCGTCGAATCTACCGACTGAAGAAGAGCTAGTAAACGCCTATTGCACACATGCAGGTCGTGACCAAATAAAGAACTGGGTCTTCTATATCGCGTACAACATGTTCCGATCAGCTGGAATCGTGCAGGGTGTGTACAAACGTGGATTGGACGGCAATGCAAGCTCCGAGAAATTCATGGAGTATGCAAAAGCTCCTCGTCAGCGAGCTGAAGCGGCTTGGCGATTAATCCAATCAGCCGGACTTGCGTGATGAGCTCATGTTCTGGTCGAGATACTTCATAATGTCCAAGGACTCATAGAGCCACTCTACATTGTCATCGCCATGGTCAATTTTCAGGCATGGCACCATCCCTCGCCCACCACCTCGAAATAGTTCTTTGTATGCTTCAAGATCCTGTAGAGTATCGCGCATGGGCAAGTTCATTCCCTTCTGCCGCATGAAATGCAGTACACGTTGGCAAAATGGGCAGGTTGGATCTTGAAACAGGGTCAGTTCAGTCAGTTTCGAACCTCATATGTCTAATTGATGTGAGATGTAGGCTTTTTCTCTGGGTTTCCAGACAAAGAGCGAAACAATTAAATACAAAAAATGCCTTCTTTTCCCCGAACCTGGAAAGGACATAGACAGCGATTACAGAGATTAATCGACAAAATTTGTGATCTGGATCAGATTCAGTCGATCTTACCAACTCAATTAACGCGCTTTTTTGGCAATTCTCAATGGTTAACCTAGACGCGTATTTCCTACTTAAAATAAGCATTTCCGTTCAATAACTCGCTCTAGATTCACCTCGTTGAAAGTAGATAAACTTCGAAAAATAATCCTTGGTAGCATCGCTACCATTGTTGTAATCGTGTTGGGATATAGTCTCCTATATACGTTTGATTGGCTGCCTTCGTTTGGTGAAGAACCTGAAAGGTATATCACGCTGGAAAGGGCCCTAGAAACTGATCCCGTTTCTGTAGAGATGTTCTTCACGTTCAGCTGTCCGCATTGTCGAAGTTTCGATCCTCTGATACTGGATTGGGCAGAAGATCTGCCAGAAGGTGTGGAGTTCATACAGTCGCATGTGGCGTTTACTCGCACTGAAGAAATACTTGCGAGGTCCTTTCTCACTCTCGACGCGAGAGGTGTACTTGAGGAAAACCGGGAGAGGATATTTCGTGAGCTCCAAGATCGTGGAAGAGTTTTTCTAACTTCCGAAGCGGTTGCAGAGTTCGTCGACGGTTCGGGTATGACCAAAGACCAGTTTCTAACGCTCTATGGCGGCGACCGTATTGATCGTTTAGCTCGAACTCGACAGGAGCGAATTCAGGATATCGGTGTAAGTTCAGTGCCATTCGTACTCGTAGGCAACAAATATGGCGTATTCGTCAGCCAAGGTCGCAAGGAAGCTGTTTCAACCGTGGATTATCTCGTCAGTGAAATACTGGCTGGTAGAGAACCGCCTGATTTGAGCCCTGAACCTGAAGAGGATTCTGAGGAAGCTTCAGACGAAGAAGACGCGTTACCTGATAGCGCGGCGGAATCCGAGGAATCCAGTGTTACCGAGGAAAACGAAGAAATGTCTGACATAGCCGACGAAACAGAACCTGAAACAGCCGAATCAGACACTGAACCTGAAACAGCCGAATCAGACACTGAAGCTGAGGTGACTGAGGATACCAAAGCTCAAGTGACCGAGGATCCTGAAACGTCTGAGGATACTCAAGCTAATAACGACAACCAATGAACCACAGGGGTCTTGGTACCACCCGCTAAATGTAGCTGGCATCCCACATTTGCCGTAGCTATGACATCGGGCGAATCTGCGGAGAGATCTTCGACCTTCCGACTCAGCAAATCTTTTGCAAGTTCGGATTGAAACAACGAGTAAGTGCCGGCAGATCCACAACATAAATGATCGTTTGAAGTCGGAACGAGCACGTAACCTGCGCCCTCAAGTAAGGGAGCTATAGATTTGTGCGTTCGTAACCCATGTTGTAATGAGCAAGGAATATGCAGAGCGACTTTCAGGTAATTTGAGCCTCGAGAGAACTCAAACTGACTGAGGTACTCTGAGACATCTTGAACCTGATTTGCAAACTCTGTAGCTTCTTCAGTTTTCAATACTCTACCATAGTCCTTAAGTACCGCACCACATCCGCTAGCTGAGGATATATATTGCTTGCTCTCATTTGACTCTAAGGTCTGCAAGCACTCAGTCATCAATTCGTGCGCTCTATTGCGTTCACCAGAATGTAAATGTAGACCTCCGCAACAGGACTCGTTATCCACCGTACTAACAGCTACTCCCCTACTTTGGAGTAGTTTTTGGAGATGGTCTACCACATCTGGGGTCATTGCTCGCTGAACGCATCCTTGTAACAGAACCACACTACTGCTGGTTGACGTTCGAATAGTTTTCCGGGTGGGTTTATTACGTAAAAATGGTCTAAAAGTACGCGGTGCAAATGTTCTAAACAGTCGGCCTAGTCTTACGAGCTTCCTAAATAATTGATATTTTGGTGTGATCCATAACACCAGCTTTTCCAAGAGCTTTTTAGGCGGCCCGTGCTCTGCTATAACGACTCTTGCAATCTCCGCTAGTTGACTGTACTCAACACCGGAAGGACAGGTTGTTTCACAACTTTTGCAAGTCAGGCACCGATCTAAGTGGAACTTTGTTACATCGATATTCTGTTCGGTTTCTAGTAACTCCTTGACCAAATAGATCCGGCCACGAGGACCATCCAGTTCATCCCCAAGTAGCTGATACGTAGGGCAAGTAGTGTTACAAAATCCGCAGTGAACACACTTACGGAGAATTCTGTCGGCTTCACGACCTTCCTCTGTAGCTAGAAAGCTCGCGCTGAATTGAGTCTGCATCTAGATCACAAAATGGTTAGCAAATACACCATTCGGATCAAACGCATTCTGCAAGCGAATCATGATCGAAGGCAATGAACGACGTTTGCTTATTCCACGAAAGTTCGTAATTTTTGTTTGTGGAAGTAGCTCGGTCAGGTCTTGGTTACCAGAGTACCACGCCAATGTACCATGCCATTCCTCTACGGAGTGTTCTCTGAGTGCTGGAGGCAGTTGCTGACCTCTAGGCAAGACAATGCGCACAACCTTCTCAGAGTTCGAAAACCACTCGGTCTTGTGATCTCGTATATCGTTCCAAAAACTACGGTCGATCTCGCTGTGAGGCTTAAATTCTGGTAAGTCCAATGACTTCATTGCCTCCACGTCGGTTGCCAGCAAGTACATCCTCTTCTGATCATAGTAGGAGCCACGAACATGATTGGAGAGTTGCAGAATCTTGCGATAACACGCGGATGCATCCTCGGGACTAATATCCGCCGCAAAAGAAATCTCCACTCTCGGCTTCGGTATAACCTTAAAACTCGCACTCAGGATAAGTCCCAAAGTACCGAATGAACCTGCCATGAGTCGTGAAAGATCGAATCCCGCAACGTTCTTCATTACTTGACCGCCGAACTTGAGCCTCTGACCCAAGCCATTGACCATTTCTATGCCTAGCAAGGAATCCCTAAGTGACCCATTCCACGGTCGACTTGGGCCGGAAAATCCAGATGCGATTGCACCGCCTACTGTTCCAGCACCGCCAAAAGACGGTGGGTCAAAAGGCAACATCTGGTTCTGACTTGCCAGCAGATTACGAACGGTTTCGAGCGATGTACCTGATCTGACTGTAACCACCAGTTCCTCTGGTTCGTAGGAGAGAATTCCCGTGTGGTCCTGGGTTTGTAATGCATTTCCAACAAAGTCCCCAGTGAGAAATCTCTTACTCCCGTGGCCGCGGATCAATACTTGATTTGATTGTTCATTCGCTCTTGCGATGGTCTCAACAAGCCGTTCTGAATCGTCATGATCCCTAATCAAAACCTAGGAATCTCCGGAAATGGAACCTCTCCATTGTGTACATGCATACCGCCTAACTCTGAGCATCGAGTGAGCGTTGGGATAGCCTTTCCAGGATTCATAATGCCTTGTCGATCAAACGCTTGCTTGACTCTGAAAAACTGCTCTAACTCATGATCGGTAAATTGCGAGCACGCCGCGTCCAGCTTTTCAACCCCTATGCCGTGTTCCCCTGTAACGGTTCCTCCCACCTTCACGCACAAATTCAGAATGTCCATGCCAAACTGTTCGGATCGCTCTATTTCATCGGGTTTCGACGCATCGTACAGAATCAACGGATGTAGATTTCCGTCGCCAGCATGGAAGACGTTGGCTACACCTAGTCCATAGGATTCGCCGAGTTCCTTGATCGTACGCAACACATAGCCAATGTGTTTTCTCGGAATGGTCCCATCCATGCAGTAATAATCTGTTGCAATTCTGCCAGCGGCTGGAAATGCAGACTTTCGACCCCGCCAAAGTAATTCCCGAGATTCAGCATCGGTAGCAATCTGAAAATCCTTCACGTCGTAATCATCCAAGACTTCTCGAATCCGTACGAGATCTTGATCTAAAGTCGTTTTAGTTCCGTCAAGCTCACATAACAAAATTGCTTCTGCGTCAATTGGATACCCACAATGTGCAAATTCCTCCGATGCCTTTATCGCTAGGGAGTCCATCATCTCTAAGGCAGCTGGAATTATTCCAGTCGCAATAATCGCAGATACGCAATTTCCGGCAGATTCGATGGAATCAAACGCGCCTAATAGCACAGCTTGATTCGTAGGTTGCGGGAGTAACTTAACGGTTACCTGTGTGACAACGCCCAACAGTCCCTCGGAACCAGTGATCAAAGGAAGTAAATCGAGACCGGGCGACTCGTAGCTTTTACCGCCAAGAACGAGTTCATCTCCATCAATTGTTTGAACGACTAAGCCTGTCACGTTGTGCAGAGTCAGCCCATACTTGAGACAATGAACCCCACCTGAATTTTCCGCTACATTACCGCCTATAGAGCAGGCTATTTGAGAAGAAGGGTCTGGCGCATAGTAGAGGCCATAGGGCTGAACCTCCTGTGAGATGGAGAGATTGGTGACTCCAGGTTCAACCGTTGCGGTACAAGCATCGAAATCCACCTCAAGTATCCTCTTCATCCTTGACAGGACAAGAAGCAACCCTTCTTTTAATGGCCGCGCACCACCGGATAGACCAGTACCAGCTCCTCGTGTAACCACTGGGACTGAACATTCATTACAGATGCGCAATATCTGTCTGACTTCGTTCGTGTTTCGAGGCAATGCTACCAGCCAAGGCACTTCACGATAGGCCGTTAAACCGTCAGTTTCGTAAGGTCTCTTGGCAAATTCCTTGCTAATCAACCGATCCGGAGGGAGCGCGGAACTAAGTTGCTGTAACGCTAATGCTTGAGTCATAAGAACATGACCCCTCTGTTAATCTTTGCGAACTTGCCCTATATCACGAAGTTTCTGCCGTTCGAGTTTTCTTCTCTCACCCGCCGCCCTGAGCCTTTCTACATCCTCAGGCAGTACTCGCATGTAGTTTTCGCGCCAGTCTTGGCCTCTAGGCCATTCATATGGAGCAAACACAGTACCAGTCGGTGCGGGGACGGAAAATAGCTCAAGTGCAGAGCGCACTATTTCAGTCTGTTCTGATCGGTTATAGGGTACACCACAAGGATTACCTAAAGGGTAATCGACGAAGTAGAAACGCGACACTTTGCAGTACTCCACGATATCGCGTGCAGAACCTAAAACTACACAGGGTATACCGTTAGATTCTAGATGACGAGCAACCAAACTAACTGTTTGGTGACAGACTGGTCACAACGGTATCAAGAGTGCAATATCAGAGCCGTCTTCAACGCATCTCTTCAGTACTTCAGGTGCATCGACTTCCTTGGTTCTTCTCTGGCTGTATTCAGTAGGCACGCTGTGGAATCGCGGTGCTATCGAGCCTAATTCGCCTTCGTCAACGAGATCCTGGAGCACATCAATCGGTAAGTACGATCCTAGATCGTTTAGGTGTGTCGCATCTTTATCCCAAGCGAGATCATTTGCAAAGAGATGGTTCGGTAGATCGTGAATTGAGCCGGAATCAACAAACCGTGGATCAGACTGCTGACGGTCGTACAACGCACCAGTCGTAATGACCGCAAGACGCATTTCTGACAGACGAGATTTGGGTTGCGTAAACGGAACATCTTCATAGTTCGCCCAAGCATAAGGTTTCTCGAATCCCTGTGCCTCGTAGTATTGTCTAGTCCTATCCATGTATCGGACATGCGCATGCTTCATGCTCACAGAACTCCTTCCAATTTGTGATTTTCGGCAGGTAAAAATGATAACTTGCTACCCGTGTTACGTTGCAGTTGAGCTAAAAGTTCTCTTTTGCTGTTTCCCAATAGTCGGTGCGATAGCTCGCCCACATATACATTGCTAATAGTGTCTGGTGTGGTGAAGCTCGAGCAGGCTCAAATTGCGTGTCAATCTTGCTGAAGCGTTCGACTGCTCGATTGATCGCTAAATCAAACTTCGGAAAGACATCGCGATTGTTGAAATAGAAGATTGCGAGCATTTCAGCTGTCCATGTTGAGATTCCCCAACATGACTTGACCTCTGGTTCCAATTCTTCAAATGGCAAGCTTCGCCATCGTTCGAATCTTTCCGAGTCTAGCCTGTAACTTTCTGCAAATAGTCGAAGGGTTTTTACTTTGCTTCGGCTCCAACCACATGCTCGAAGTTTCTCGTCAGACAGTTCCACGAGCAGTTCTGCATTTGTAGCTTTTCTCTCCTGTTCCAGACGATCCAATATCGCTTTCGCAGCGTGTGTTGACAACATTTGAGAGTTGACAACTCGCGCAATCGCGTCGAGCAAGTGTATATCCGGTGCTTCCGGGTAAGTGAGAGGTCCCACAGAATCAAAGAGAGAGTCTAATTTTGGGAACTGCGATTTCAGATGGTTTTGACCCAATGAACTGACATCTTGATTGTTCAAGTCCTTTCCTTGTCACTTGATGTTTGAAATTCGACAGGAGAATTATCGTTTGCAGGTCTGCAAAAACCGGAAGCTGTAGACTGGATACCCGGCATGCTCACTCAAGCTATGCTACATCAGCTCCAGGAAGTTTCGTTCTCTGTGACAGTTTCTCGTCTGCTACAAAACCGACTTGTCTTGTGGTATGGGATCTGGCTACTTCTCAAAACCCAATCGTCCACCTGTTGAAAGAAATTCACAATACAATCCTTTAATAAGCAATTCTGGAATCCATCTTGCCACACGACCTAGTCCTGAAGAATGCTTTGCTAGTCAATGAAGGCGAGCAGATAGAAGGAGATCTCGGAATCTCCGGTGAACGCATTGAGCAAGTCGGCGGTAATGCGAGCGGCAATATCGAAATTGATGTAGATGGTGCTTGGGTCATCCCTGGAATGATTGACGATCAGGTTCACTTTCGTGAGCCGGGTTTTGAACACAAAGCTACTATCGCTACTGAATCCCGAGCGGCCGTGGCAGGTGGCATCACCAGCTACATGGAAATGCCTAATTGCATTCCACAAACTGTCAATGCTTCAGAACTCCAAAAAAAGCATGATAGGGCTGCACAACATTCCTTCGCTAACTATGGGTTCTACCTTGGGGCGACGAATGACAACATTGAAGAAATTAAGTCAGTAGACATACATAAAGCCTGTGGCGTCAAAGTGTTTATGGGTGCTTCTACCGGCAATATGTTGGTAGACAATGAAGCTACCTTGAACGACATCTTCGCTTCAAGTCCGATTTTGATCGCGACTCACTGCGAAGACACGCCAACAATACTTGAAAACGAAGCCAAGGCACGAGAAAAGTGGGGCGATGAGGTACCTGCGTCTGAACATCCAAACATCCGCTCAGCTGAAGCTTGCTACAAGTCATCTTCGCTTGCCGTTGAACTTGCAAAACGTCATGGATCAAAACTCCATGTGCTACATCTGACTACCGCGCGAGAAATGGACCTCTTTGAACCTGGCAAACTATCTGGGAAGCGAATAACTGCCGAAGTCTGTGTACACCATTTGTTTTTTAATGAGTCGTGGTATGCATCGAAAGGCAGCTTGATCAAATGCAATCCCGCGATTAAGAAGCGAGCAGACCAGCTAGCTGTTCAACAAGCTCTCTTAGAGGATCGTATTGATGTCATAGCAACCGATCACGCTCCTCACACATTAGATGAGAAGAATCTACCATTCATGGATGCACCGGCAGGTCTGCCCTTGGTCGAATACGCATTAACGGCTGTTATGGAAGGTGTAAAACTAGGGATCATCCCCTTGGAAAAAGCGGTGCAAAAGACCTCACATGCACCTGCAGAGCTCTATCAAGTTCAAAATCGTGGGTATCTGAGAGAGGGCTACTTTGCAGATGTCGTAGTCATCGATCATGGCACTCCTACGGTAGTAGACGACGAGCCCGTCTACGCGAAGTGTCAGTGGACACCCTTTGGGGGTGTCACTTTCTCAACTAGGGTCACGCACACCATAGTCAATGGTGAGTTAAAGTTCAGTAACGGTCTGTTCCGTTCAAACTCAATAGGAAAACCTCTCACCTACAATCGCTAGACCAGCCTATGGGATGCGTGCTAGTTCACCTCAAGAACTCACGTTTGCTAAGAAGGTATAGTCCCGCTCCCTCAGAGCGCGATTATCGGGTAATTGCGTTTTTTCTCAAGTTATAAAAGGGAACGAATCCATACGTTCTAGACTTACAAAGAAAGTACTTCAAAAAACGAAGATGACAGACGGAAAGTAGCAAATAAGCTAGTCACAAGCAGGGTCAATGTCGACAGCAACTCTGAGTTCAGTGAAGGAGCTACGGCCTATTTGATAGGACTTGGTTTCATCATGATCGCAAGGTTGTTTTCATTCACATATTGCTCCGCGAAGGTATCCAGAGCCATGATGAAGGTGA
>MPMU01000157.1 GCA_002238665.1 Gammaproteobacteria bacterium bin55 | reverse complement strand
CTCATCGTCAACCTGTAAAGTCGTGTCTTGACTTAGATCTGAGTAAAAACTCGGGTATCTATCGTTGGATTTGCGAACCCCAACGATATTGGCGTACAGCATTTCAATGCGATTTTTCAACCAACCAATAGTTTTCCCAAAGAGAATGGATTCAGGTGTGGTCCTGAAGGTAACGACCTCAACTACCCCCTCGCAGAACTGGAGTATTTCAGATGCCCCTTGATTCTTAATTAGTTGATAGAACTGTTGTGTAACCGCACCTTCTGGATTGATCACTTCATCGATCGCGAATGCGGGATTGTCTTTACTAAATAGGTCGTACCGTTGATACTCATCTGAACGAATTCGAGCGATACGCATCGGTGTCGAAAACACTTCATAGCAAATTTGACACGCCACAATATTCGCCTCATCACTACCCGTGACTGCCAGTACTATCTCTGCATCTTCTACACCAGCGTCCTGCAACACGCTAGGGTGGCTGGCATTCCCTAGTACCGTTTTTAAGTCAAGGTTCCTACCGTTCAGTAGGTCTATGGAGCGTGCATCGTTATCAATCACCGTTACATTGATGGTGGGATCTGGGTCCAAAAATGTTGCGATTGAACTACCGACTTGACCAGCCCCTAAGATAAATATGTTCATCGTGACTGTAGGTTACGTTTTAGCACTGAGTAGAAGAATCCATCGCCGCCACCCGCCTCAGGAAGTAACTGCACTCCCCACGATGACTTGATCCCTTGTGAAATATCTAACGGATTTATCGAAACATCAGCTTGATTTTCTGTGAATTTATGAATGACGTCTTCGTTTTCCGAGCGAAGTAAGCTACAAGTCGAGTAGAGTAACAGGCCACCAGGTTTAAGGGTCTGCCACACATTCCGTAGGAGTCGTAATTGCGATTTTTGCGCCCCATCGACATCTTCTGACTGGCGATTAATCTTGATGTCTGGATTCCTACGTAACGTACCTGTCCCCGAACACGGTGCATCAAGCAGGATACGATCATAGTTCTGACCGTCCCACCAGGCTAGGTTTGTTCCGTCTCCCACAGAAATGCGGTGACCACGAGTTAGATTTTTAGGTTGCTGAAAGAACCAATGTGACCTTGACGCATTCTTATCAATAGAGTTCAATTCGATGGATGAGCAAATATCCAACATGTGGATTGTTTTGTTTCCCGGTGCAGCACACACATCTAGGACTCGCAATCCTTTCTGTAAATCCATGAGGCGCGCGGCCACTTGAGAATGTGCATCCTGTATGGAAACATACCCTTGTTTAATGCCTGGAATATCAGACTGTGGTATTGGTTTCGCTAGAGAAATGGTTTCAGGCACACATCCTTGAGTGAAGGATAATTCGTCCTGGTGAAGTAATGATTGATACTCCTGCGGCGAAATCACACTCTTATTGATTCGGAGCGTCAGTGGAGCTCGTGTCAGGGAAGTCTTGAGTATATCCTGCCAGTCATTTGGATAGTCTCTAATCAAGCTGTCGATCAACCATTGCGGCGCTTCGTATGTTGCTTCTATTGAAGTAGCCCCCCGTGAAGGATCAAATTTGCGCAGAACTGCGTTGACTAAACCAGAAGCTGATTGATGACCAAGTATGCGAACCGCATTAACGGCTTCCGAGACCAGCGCATATGGCTTGACTCGCGTAAATCGTAACTGATAAGCGCTAACCAGCAACAAATGCCAAACCTTGGTATCCAGTTTGTCGGGAGGTTGTTTGAGCAACGAAGATAAATTTTCTCGAAGTGAGAAGTAGTGCCGGACGGTTCCAAAACATGTATCAGAGATTAGGGCCCGGTCTGGGCGATCACTCAAACTGGCAAGTACGGTTTGGATCGTCTTGCCCGCAATAATGTCAGAAAGACCAAGCGTCGCCGATACGAGAGAACCTCGACGTGAAGCCTTACGGATATTCCCACCGTATTCCGTTTGCG
>MPMU01000156.1 GCA_002238665.1 Gammaproteobacteria bacterium bin55 | reverse complement strand
TGAGATTGCACTTTCACCTACACCTGTGATGGGTGCAGGAGACGAACCAGCACGACTTGAACCTAATCCGAGTATACGGGTGTATGACACTTCTGGTCCTTATACAGACCCAAATATAGACGTGGATATACGCGTAGGTATCCCGCGACTAAGGGAACAGTGGATTAAGGATCGTGGAGACACGCAAGAACTAGGTCGCTTCACGTCAGACTTTACGAATCGTCGCAACTCAGATAGCAAGCTTGCGAATCTTCGATTTTCACACGTCTGTACTCCTAGAAAAGCGAAGCCGGGTAAGAATGTGACACAGATGCACTACGCACGGCAAGGCATTATCACGCCTGAGATGGAGTACATTGCCATTAGGGAAAACATGGCTAGAGCCAACCCTGAATACGATCCAATGCAGCACAAAGGCCATGACTACGGTGCTGCGATTCCTTCAGAAATGACGCCCGAATTCGTTCGGGATGAAGTCGCCAAAGGTAGAGCGATCATTCCCAACAACATTAATCACCCAGAATCCGAACCCATGATCATTGGCCGAAATTTCTTGGTCAAGATTAATGGCAATATCGGTAATTCTGCTGTCACTTCCAGTATCGAAGAGGAAGTCATGAAGATGGTCTGGGCAACTCGTTGGGGCTCAGATACAGTCATGGACTTGTCAACGGGGAAGAACATTCATGAGACACGAGAGTGGATTATTCGTAATTCACCAGTTCCTATTGGTACCGTCCCTATTTACCAAGCACTGGAAAAAACCAATGGGATTGCCGAAGATCTCACATGGGATTTATTTAGGGATACTCTGATCGAGCAGGCCGAGCAGGGTGTTGATTATTTCACCATCCACGCAGGAGTTCGATTACCTTATGTGCCTTTGACGGCGAAACGAACAACTGGTATCGTGAGCCGCGGTGGTTCAATCATGGCTAAATGGTGTCTCGCACATCACAAAGAGAGTTTCCTTTACGAGCATTTCGAGGAAATCTGTGAAATCATGAAGGCCTACGACGTTGCATTCTCACTAGGCGATGGGCTTCGACCGGGATCTGTAGCTGACGCTAACGATGAAGCACAGTTCGCCGAATTAGAGACGCTGGGTGAGCTGACACAAATAGCCTGGAAGCATGATGTACAGACCATGATTGAAGGTCCAGGTCATATTCCGATGCAGATGATCAAAGAAAACATGGACAAGCAACTCGAGTGTTGCGATGAAGCTCCTTTCTATACGCTCGGTCCATTAACCACAGATATCGCACCTGGTTACGATCACATTACGTCCGGAATAGGTGCTGCAATGATCGGTTGGTATGGATGTGCGATGCTGTGTTACGTCACACCCAAAGAGCATCTTGGTCTGCCGAATCAAGAGGATGTCAGAGAAGGAATCATTACCTATAAGATCGCTGCTCACGCGGCGGATCTTGCAAAAGGCCATCCTGGTGCACAGATCAGAGATAACGTACTTTCCAAGGCAAGGTTTGAGTTCAGGTGGGAAGATCAGTTTAACCTGGGGTTAGACCCTGATAGAGCTCGGGAATTTCACGACGAAACACTGCCGAAGCAATCAGCGAAGGTTGCACACTTCTGTTCGATGTGTGGACCGAAGTTCTGTTCGATGAAAATCAGTCAGGAAGTGCGTGATGCGGCAGGAGTTACCCATGCCGATACCGTCCGCATGATTGACGTGGAAACTGAAATGGCTGAAAAAGCCAAGGAATTCAAGGAATCAGGTAGCGAAATCTATCAGAACGTCTAGACCAAGACGTTCTGGGTTAGGTCACGGAATCTCAATTAATGCAGATCGCGATTACCGGCGCTGGTCTCTTGGGTAGCTTGTTGAATTGGCAACTGTCCAAAAGTGCTCACGAGGTAACAGTTTTTGAACGTTCTTCAATAGGGCAGAAATCTAGTGCCGCGTATGTAGCTGCTTCGATGCTTGCACCT
>MPMU01000155.1 GCA_002238665.1 Gammaproteobacteria bacterium bin55 | reverse complement strand
GGAAGGAATAAGCCACCATTGTGCATTAGCAGCTTCAAGAGAATAATCTTCGTGTGGTTGGGCCTCTCTTTCTGGGCGAATGATCCAAGCCTTCGACATCGGACTTGTGTTGTGATTGTCTTCACCCGGAAATGCTTCACCTACCAAATCCATAAACAACGATGTCATTGGGTCTGACGTTACATTGAATCTACCACACATAGTTACCGTCTCAAATCCTGCCTTTCTAATCTCACTATGGGAGTTCAGCTCACCTTTCTGACTTAGGTCTAGCTTAACACGAGGAGCTTACGCCTATATCGACTCTTGCAGGTCTTAAACAGATTAGCAGAAAAGAGGATGCCATGTCAAAAACAGTTATGTCAAGTATCTTCTGCACATTCTGTTTGGGGTGGTAGCACTGACCCACTTGTAGGTGGGTCAGCGCAAGTCGGCGATATGTGTCAAACTCACCTATCCGAATAGCGAGCATACCAAATCAAGCAAACATGGATTTAATATGTTGGTCTGCTATAGATGATTAAAGTCGAGTCAGCTATCGCAACTCCGTTTTGACGTTTCTAGTTCGTTGTATTGCTGTCATACAGGTAGATCTTGTGTTGATCATCATCGACGACGTAAAAGCGTCCACTGACATACGTAATCCCTCTTGCTGAACTATTTTCCGAATCCAAGTCAAAGTCCGCGTCTTCACGGCGTTCGCCTGAGAGAGTATAAGCATAGACTCTTCCATCCCAATAATCCACTGAATAAAGAAGACCGGCGGCATAAGCTATGCCTTCCGGCCAACCATTTTCCCCAGCCAAGTCGAAGTCCGCGTCGTCGCGGCGTTCGCCTGAGAGAGTGTAGGTATAGACCTTGTCATCCAGCCATTGCGCTACATAAAATAGACCACTGTTATACGTAATCCCTCTTGCTTCATCATTTTCCGAATCCAAGTCGAAGTCCGCGTCTTCACGGCGTTCGCCTGAGAGAGTGTAAGCATAGACCTTACGATCCTGCCACCTGTCCAGTACGTAAAGAAGACCGTCGCCATGGGTAATCCCGCCCTGCCAAGAATTATTAAAACCCAAGTCGAAGTCCGCGTCTTCACGGCGTTCGCCTGAAAGAGTGTAGGCATAGACCTTGTCATAACGCGAATCTACTACATAGAGCATATTACCCACAGCAGTGACACCAGTTGCAGAGCCATTTCTTGAGTCAAGTTCAAACGATGTTTCAGTAAAAGGTTCCTCTGCCGCCGAGGAGCAGTTGTTGCTTGTGTTCTCTTCGCCTTCAACAGTGTCAACGCATGCACCATAACTGTAAGTACCTTCATCCTCTACAGTCACCTCGATTGAATGTTCGGAAAACTCGCCAGCCGCCAGATCGCCGACCTCAGAGGTACCGATTTCTTTGTCGCTACGCGTAATCGAGCTGTCGTCCGAGCGGTAAAAACGCAAAATTGTGGCTTCGGCGTTGCGATTTCCTTGATTGTGCACCTGCACATTGAGTGTGAACTTCTCGCCGACAGTGGGTGTAGCGCTAAGCTCAGCATTTTCGATCACCAAGTCGGGTACCGCAATTTGGAACTCGACCTGTAATCGGTACTCGCCTGTAGTTCCATAATCTCCATATACGCGGATATAGTAGGTGCCCGCGTCGATATTGCTAGCGAGGTGGAAATTGCGGTCATTTCCTCCATCGTCATTGCTGGTGAGTATCGTACCGTCGTCGTTATGCAGGCTTCCTTTCGTGTCAATCCAACCTTCGGTATAGGCTGTCAGAGTACCAGACTCCGTGACGTCGACGCGGAAAAAATCGTCGTCGTCAATTTCAAGCCAACCTAGGGTTGAGGAAGGTACACCTACCACCGTCGCATCGTCTACCGAGTCTTGGTGATCGTCTTGTACAACGGTATTACTTGAATGCCATCTTGTCTCTCCGTCGATCTCCATTTCTGTTACTAGACGGTATTGACCAGGCTGATCAG
>MPMU01000154.1 GCA_002238665.1 Gammaproteobacteria bacterium bin55 | reverse complement strand
AGAAGGAATAAGCCACCATTGTGCATTAGCCGCTTCGAGAGAATAATCTTCGTGTGGTTGGGCATCTCTTTCTGGGCGAATGATCCAAGCCTTCGACATCGGACTTGCGTTGTGATTATCTTCACCCGGAAATGCTTCACCTACCAAATCCATAAACAACGATGTCATTGGGTCTGACGTTACATTGAATCTACCACACATAGTTTCCGTCTCAAATCCTGCCTTACTAACCTCACTATGGGAGTTCAACTCACCTTTCTGACTTAGGTCTAGCTTAACAGAAGGAGCTTACGCCTATATCGACTCTTTCAGGTCTTAAACAGATTAGCAGAAAAGAGGATGCCATGTCAAAAACAGTTATGTCAAGTATTTTCTGCACATTCTGTTTGGGGTGGTTGCGCTGACCCACCTGCAGATGGGTCAGTGCAAGTCGGCGATATGTGTCAAACTCACCTATCCGAATAGCAAGCATTTCAAACCAAGCAACCGTTGATTTAATATGTTGGTCCGCTATAGATGATTAAAGTCGAGTCAGTTATCGCAACTCCGTTTTGACGTTTCTAGTTTGTTGCATTGTTGTCATACACGTAAATCTTGTCTTGTTCTTCATCGACGACGTAGAAGCGTCCATTGTAATAAGTGATACCCTCCGCCGCAGTATTTTCCATTACTAAGTCGAAGTCAGAGTCGGGACGACGCGTTCCTGTGAGGGTGAACGCCAAGACTTTGCCATTCGCCCGATCCAGTACATAAAGCAGGCCATTGCTATACGCCATTCCGGTCGCACCTATACCTCTATTGCCTCTGGGCAAGACAAAACCAGAATCCGGAAGACGCTCACCAGATGTTGTGTATGCGAAGACATAATCTGAGATGTCGTCTGCTATATAAATCACATCATCTGCGTACACCATTCCGTCAGGCCACCAAGGTGCTCTCTCCTCTAATACGATGTCGGTATCTGGACTCCGTTCGCCAGAGTATGTATATGCATGGACTCTATGCGCGGAATTTCTAAAGTACACAGCAACGTAAATGATACCATCAGCATGGGTAATGCTCTGTGCCCACAGTGTCTCCTCGTCCAAATCGAAGTCCGCGTCGGCACGGCGTTCGCCTGAGCGAGTGTAGGTATAGACCTTTTTATCAATCCAATCTACCACATAGAGCAGATTATCGACAGCAGTGACACCTACTGAATGCCCATTACTTGCGTCAAGTTCAAACGAGGTTAGTTCCTCTGCCGCCGAGGAGCAGTTGTTGCTTGTGTTCTCTTCGCCGTCAACAGCGTCAACGCATGCGCCATAACTGTAAGTACCTTCATCCTCTACAGTCACCTCGATTGAATGTTCGGAAAACTCGCCATCCGCCAGTTCGCCGACCTCAGAGGTACCGATTTCTTTGTCACTACGCGTAATTGAGCTGTCGTCCGAGCGGTAAAAACGCAAAATCGTGGCCTCGGCGTTGCCATTTCCTTGATTGTACACCTGCACATTGAGTGTGAACTTCTCGCCGACAGTGGGTGTAGCGCTAAGCTCGGCAGTATCAACCACCAAGTCGGGTACCGCAATTTGGAACTCGACATGTAATCGGTACTCGCCTGTAGTTCCATAATCTCCATATACGCGGATATAGTAGGTGCCCGCGTCGATATTGCCAGCGAGGTGGAAATTGCGGTCATTTCCTCCATCGTCATTGCTGGTGAGTATGGTACCGTTGTCGTTGAGCAGGCTTCCTTTCGTGTCAATCCAACCTTCGGTATAAGCTGTCAGAGTACCAGACTCCGTGACGTCGACGCGGAAGAAATCCTCGTCGTCAATTTCAAGCCAACCTAGGGTTGAGGAAGTTACGCCTACCACCGTCGCATCGTCTACCGAGTCTTGGTGATCGTCTTGTACAACGGTATTACTTGAATGCCATCTTGTCTCTCCGTCGATCTCCATTTCTGTTACTAGACGGTATTGACCAGGCTGATCAG
>MPMU01000153.1 GCA_002238665.1 Gammaproteobacteria bacterium bin55 | reverse complement strand
TTTTTGCCGTGATTGGGGTCGAACTAGAGCTCACGGAGGGGCGATCAATTGGAAAGACTAAATCTGCCTTAGTTGATTTCTGATCGGGTCTTCGTATCCAACTTGGACCAGCGCTGTAATAAATTTGGAAGGAAATTCGTAGTGGGTTCTGAGTGAATCAAAAACAGGTCGGACGTAGAGGCTTCTCTCAGGTGGATACTATTGAAAGACGAGCAGCGATTCGATAATCCGGCTACGCCTTCCCTCCCAAGGTGAGAATTGGTGGCTTTCTCATCTTGACTGTCGCTGAGTTTTCATCTTGATTGTCGTTTTACAACGACCCAGCAGTCGAAATCAGCATAACTCGACACCCATGCATGACCCAAATACATCGAATAACCCACGTTAATGGCTAAATTGTGCCAATCGAAAGTTTTTACTCAGAGACTAACTAATCCTTCTCGAGAAGTAAACTAACGTCAATAAAAATATTGACGAAATCCAACAAACTGAAAGGACCATCCCCTATCAACTCCGAATTGAGGGTCAGGATTATCCTCGTTCAATAAGATTCTCAATCACGCAGCTAGCTTTTGAGAACACAGATGGATTGGAAGAAACGACAGAATCTGGAACTCTGCATATACATCACGTAAATATTGGTGATCTCGGAGTAGAAACTGGCTGGCAGTAGACTGGTAGAATCGTAGGAATTCTTGGTGTGCAACAACCTGGATTTTTAGGCTGGAAATAATGAAGAAAGTAATTCAGTCAGTGCCGATGATTATTGTAGTAATGTTTCTTTCTGGGTGTTTATCCGAAAGGCAGAGTGTTAGCAATGCTAATTATTATTGCAGCTCACATCCCTATCTAACTGGAATTTCAGATGAAATTGAATCTTGCTTAAGCGCATCACCATTTAGAGTTTGCTCGGGAATTAGTGGTTCTACAGATTACTACGTATACTGGGAATGCCGTGCATCTTTCACTAACGAGAATGGTAAGCACGATACCCAAGGTTTATTTCATGACAATGTCACAGGAGATCATGACTTTGAAGCGCTTGTTAATATGTCTCGAATCTGTCCGAACGGTGGTGTGGTTTCGATGCACAATGACGACGGGGACAAGAATTTGCGAGCAGTTGGTTGTGCTCCAGAAAATCATGATGGTGGTTCATTCGACGACGATTGGGGTCGTGACGACGAGGAGGAAGAAGAGGGGTAGTTAATCTAAAGCAGAGCGTGAGTAACTTCTACGCACTCTTTGAAAGATATTACCTGCAACCGCGGAGAGTCGCCGTGCTCTTCGTGGTTGTTTCACATTCCGTTTAACGTGGTGCTCGATCCGCGGGTAGATTCCCTCGCTTCCAGCCTCTTGAGCCTTTGAAACTGTCTCGAAAGTTGGTCTCATCCGCTTCCACGACACCGCTCAAGATTATGGGTTCACGCTCCTCCAATGCACGGAGGAACCAGTGTGCCAACGTCATAACGTCAGTCGATTGACCTGAACCTCCCTAGATTCATGCAACTCTTTACCGTCCAAGCCCACATATAGCTCGCTCTAGATCCAGAAGATCGGATTCGGTGAAGTCCAAGGATTTGATTGTTTAAATGTGGGATTTGACTACCTTCTTCAAGGATCTTCCTAATTCATTGAAACAACTGAGTTATTCAGTTTGTAAAGCTGTAACTGGATCGAGTCCCGCAGCCGCCATAGCAGGGTATACCCCAAAACTTACTGCGATTGTGATGCAGACTCCCACCGCAAGCATGATGATTGGAATCGACCAAGCTACTGCCCATCCTGAAAATGCGCCAATCATGTAAGCAATGACAATGCCAATGAGAACTCCTGCTAACGCACCAACCAACGAAATAATCGTAGTCTCAACTAAGAACTGACGGACTACGTCGATCCTTCGTGCGCCTACCGCGCGCAAAAGGCCGATTTCGGATTTTCTTTCAAGTACACTCGCTAGCATGATATTCATGATCCCTATACCACCAACCAGTAACGAAATACCGG
>MPMU01000152.1 GCA_002238665.1 Gammaproteobacteria bacterium bin55 | reverse complement strand
AGCTATTTCCTCAATAGTCACTAAAAAGAGTGAGTAAATATCTGAGATTCTGCTTCCGTTCTTCAATCAATCGGACCGCAGCCATGTACTTAATCATTGGTTGGATCGATCCACCCTCGGACGTCGTACCCTCGAGGTTCGTAGTTGAATCCATGAACGATTCCCAAGCAGTTTGAGCTTTTTCAAATAGTGCAAATTGCTCATCATCCGAAAGCACTTGTTTGACTTGTCCAGTCAGCCTTGCCAATAATGCGTTCTCTTGGCTATACTTATCTGCAGCGGCCTTGGTCATATCAGCTTGTGTGAGAGGGTGATCGGGGAACCGAACATTGCCTATAACTTCACCAGAAGCGTCCAAAAACTGCTTGGTATGTTTAATACAGTTGTCAACGGTTTCTTTGGTAAGTGTTTCATTTCCGGCGGTTTCGTGACAAAAAACGTGGCGTAGTCGAAAAGTCTCTTTAACGCAATTAATGGTGGTGTCGATGTTATCGATAATTCGAGTATCTGGGTTTCCCTTCACTTCGTCTTCCCATCTGTCAGTTGTAGATTCTAGGGTTTCTTTGAAGTCCTGACCTAAGAGTTCGGTTATAGCCTTTAACAAGGACTCAATACTGCTGAGCCTAACCTGTGCAGCAATGAGATCACCTATTGTTACGGACCGCCCGGACAAGGTTTTCAGCGTGTCAAAATCGAATTTTCTATTTCCATCGAGAACCTTTTCAGCATTGCTTAGGAATGGCTCACCGTGATCTATAAGTGCTTTGATCGCCAATCGAAAAAAAGACTCAACTGTTGCATACAATGCGATAGGAATGTAACGCATTAATTCCGCCTGATCCGAACTCAGGTCACGATATGCTCGCTCAATCTCCACTAATCGAAAATTGATTTCTACCTGATAGAATTCTGAAATGAAGCGATTCCGTTTGAGTCTTTCTTGCATTAAATCCATTTCCGATCACCGTTCAGCTTGTAGTACACCTCAAAATGGGACAACCAGTTAACCATAGTTCTAACGAATGAGACCATCTGCTCTACTCTCGGGCGTTGGTAGCTCTATTTACGTCTTAGAACATGTCTTTCCAAGTACTGGGTGACTCGATCTCAGTCTCCCTTTCGCATAGAAGTGAAGACTGCCATTATTTCGTTTGAGCTGCCATACGTGAGATTCAAGCAATCGGCAAAGGCGTTTGCCGCTGATCGCTTTCACAAAGCAACTACTATGTTACGATCGGTCTCAGCTATTACCAAGTCACCGATCTCGACGGACAGACACCCGTAAATCGCCTCAAGGATGTTGCTGTGCAACTCATCCAACGACTCACCTTGCGACACGCATCCTGGGAAAGCAGGAATTTCGGCCCAATATCCGCATTCTTCGGCTCAATTTACAATGACTTTGAGTTCAATCGTTCTCCTTGTGTCACGATTACGAAATCACTTCTGCTCAAACCCGGCCATGCCATCCTACAACCGGAACGTCATTGGCCTTCAGACCGCGATGGCGAATCGATGCGATCATAGTACTACGGTAATTCGTCGCCTCTCAGTTGACAAACGTAATTCGCAGAATCGGCCACAAAACCAGACCGTATGCTTAGGTAGATCTTTTACTACACCCAGCGTGTGTTGCATACTTTGGGGACGAGTTTAACTCGACGCCTTCAGCGGCGTTTTTCACTCGTTACGGCCAATTAAACGATGTTGCTTGCGGTTTCCGACAACTCGAGGTGATCGAATGCGGCTTCCTTCGGTGCTCAGCAGAAGAAAGTTGACATGTTGACAACCGGGAAAGAAAACACCAAACTTCTGTCACCATTGGCAAACCACCCGCCATTCATCGGTTCTCATCATCCAGGTCACACCTAACCCCGTGATCTTACGATTCTGAACTCCCAGGAGAGACTAATGTACCATCTCTGGAAGCACGGACAAGCAGGCTGCCCGGCCCGTAGCCTGTCCCTTATTGTACTCATCCAATTGGCTACCCTGACGGCCTCCGCGCAGTACATGCCGGTCGGCCCCGATGACGTGGTCGATCTGTCGCC
>MPMU01000151.1 GCA_002238665.1 Gammaproteobacteria bacterium bin55 | reverse complement strand
TAGTGTGGAACCCAGCAAGCCTAACTCACCCATCTCATTCATGATTTCGCGATCGAAGTGCTCATTACGGTTGGCGTTCAGAACCCGCGACATCAAACGATCCTCTGCGAATTCTCGTACTGAGTCCTGAATGAGTCTTTCTTCTTCCGTCAACTGATCTTCGAATGAAAATGGATCGTCCCAGTGAAAGGGGTGGGTTGCCATGGTCTAAATTCCTATAAGAGATTTGATTCTGCTGTTGATAGCATGTGAAATTTCGGGTCACCTAAATATCGTTGAAATTTACTCATCCCGATTAATCTGTCAAGGACTTGCTAGTACTTCAAGTCTGGGTATGTTTGCTCCGGATGAATTGACTGCTGGATTACTAGCACACTTCTTTCAACATTCAGCACACAACCAATTTGATTGATTGGAGGTCAAACTCATCTCAGAGAGTATAGGGACATTGGTGATACCAGATACTGGTGAATCTGCTGCAAATAGACCACCACCTCTGGAGACAGATCAAAGAAGCATCTATGCTGTACTTGAAGGAAATCCAATCAATGGACGAGCGACGTTCTACAACAGCGCACATCACACACTTAGGATTCAATTATCGGCATATCACTGCGATCTAACTGTAGATTTAGCCTATGAATCGCGGGAATACGCTGTCAGCTGCGTCGCAAATGATTTCGCCCTGGTCCTGATCTGTTCTGTGTTCATCTGATTGGGAACCGCCCCATACAAAATAGATCTTGAGACATTTACGATCAATCCACCGCCTTCAGTACGCTTGCCGACTTGTACTACCTGCTCTGCATTTCCACCTTGTTCGCCAATACCTGGTACCAAAAACGTCGTTTCTGGGCACATTTTGCGAAGTGTGGCTAACTCATTGAGTTTGGTGCCTCCCACGACTAGTAGCAGATTAGGATTTTTTGTCTCATCGACTCGACGAGCAATCTGTTGATAAATTGGATTTTCTGGCGGCTGCAGTTGTAGCCAGTCACTACCTGGGTTGCTAGTTCGACACAACACTATTACGCCTCGGTCTGTGACCGATAGGAACGGTTCAACTGTATCCCATCCTAAGTACGGATTTACGGTCACTGCATCTGCACCGAATCGATGAAATACCTCTTCGGCGTATTGTTCGGCTGTAGATCCAATATCTCCTCTCTTTGCGTCAAGTATTACCGGAATCGTAGGATGGTCCGTATGGATATAACTTATGAGGTCCTTCAGGATGGCTTCGTGACCTACCGCCGCAAAAAATGCAATTTGAGGTTTAAACGCACAAACGTACTCGTGCGTCACATCTACGACGGATTTACAAAAACTCCACAATCTTTCAGAATCTAATTCCCCATACTCAACGGGTATTCGACTCAACACAGGATCGATTCCCACGCACAGCATGGAATTCACTTGCTTCCATCGTTTTTCCAGCTTTTCCGAGAAATCCATATTAGAAACGTGTCAACAAATCGATCCAAGCTATTGTCTGGGTGAAATTTACCCATTTATTGAATTTAGCGATGAATTTGGTGATTTTAAGTCATGTATGGGAGTCGAGTTAACTGATTTCGACCGTCGGGTCTTCAAATGTAGGTCAGTTTTAGCCACATTTAGACGATTTGAGGCGTTTGTGCGGAAGTTGGGTATAGATTCGCCTAGAAAAGAGACGAAACGGTTGAAAAGGTCGCAGTTAAGCGGCTTGTCTCCACGATCGTCGGTGAGTCATTGGCATCGTTCCTCTACCGGGTAACAAAAGGCTTGACGGACCGCGGTGGAATCAGTTGCACGTCAGGACTCATCGCGCCTAAGGCTCGATACAAAAAGTGAGCACCACCACAACATTCCAAGTCCACCGTGCATGTGGGTTGATCAACCAGCATGGCAACTCCTGTTTCCTTATGAGTATGTGACGGAACATATTGGTGCCCTCGACGTCCACACCATGCAGGGCGAAGCTACTATTAGCAATGTCAATGCGGATAATTTTTGAATGCTTCGTGGATTCGTTCCCCTTTAGAACTTGACAAAAAACAATTAACCAATAATCGCGTTCTGTGGG
>MPMU01000017.1 GCA_002238665.1 Gammaproteobacteria bacterium bin55 | reverse complement strand
ATTCAGTCTTATTCTCCAGACCCGGCCGAGATCGAAAAGGAAGTGACGACACAATTAAAGGTCTGTGGTGTACAGGACTTTGATTTTCTACTCTTGGGTAATCGCGAGAGCAAACCTTCCGACGAGATTCTCGAAGTATTTGAGAGCTTGAAGAGAAAGGGTATTGTCAAGCATCTATCGATCAGCAGTCACAATCGACCGTTGATTCCTGAACTAATGGCAGATTATTCCAGCGACGAAAGCCCCTATGAATTACTAATGTTCCGCTACAACCCGGTTCACCGAGGGGCAGAACGCGATGTTTTTCCTTACATCCCAGAGGGTAAGCGACCTGCCCTACTCACCTATACCTCTACTAGGTGGGGACATTTATTGGATCCCAGCAAGATGCCTGAAGGTGAAGCACCTGTAAGTGCGAAAGACTGTTATCGCTATGCGTTAGAAAAAGATTTCATCGACATAGTTTGCGTCGGACCGGGAAGTACCGAACAAATGCGAGAAGCCATCTCAACACTTTCATCCGGACCTCTGGACGAAGAGGAAAAGCAACGTATTGAAAAGATTGGCGAACACCTCTATAGTCAGTATGCTCCTGCCTATCCTGATAGAGGTGACGAACAAGACGTGACGGCCGGTGTAGCTGCGGGAGTGGCCTCGACTTAGCGACTGATTAAACCAGGATAAGTCTCGCATTTTTTAATCCACCAGTGTAGTTCCAGTGCCAAAATCGATGGCACAATCCCATAAGGGCCAATCGTCAGTTTTGTCTACTGCAAAATCAGAGTTCTTTAATTCTCTCATAGGTAACTAGAGTCGCAATGACTCTGACTCTCTAGAGTTCGCCCATATCAAATGAGTTCAAACGTGAATAGTCCTCGCGACGTATACGCCGCATTGGATATGGGATCCAACAGTTTCCACTTAATCATCGCCAGAGAGACGGAAAACGGCATTCAGGTCGTTGACCGATACAAGGAATCTGTGCGGCTTGCCGAAGGTATGAGCACGAGCAGGAGTATTTCTAATAGTGCTCTGAAGCGCACACAGAGTTGCCTTCAACGAATCTCTCAGAGAATCCGGAACCTGCCAAAACAGAATGTCCGGATCGTAGGTACTGCAGCACTTCGAGATGCAAGAAACCGAGACCGATTTATAGACACGGCGGAAGAAATTCTCGGTCATCCAATAGAGGTAATCAGTGGTCGCGAAGAGGCCCGGTTGATTCATCTTGCCGTCTCCTATTTTCAAGAATCTGGTGACTCGTCAAGATTAGTCGTTGACATTGGTGGCGGTAGCACCGAAGTAATCTTCGGCCGGTCTTTTCGACCGAGGATCGCCGAAAGTCTCAAGATGGGTTGCGTGCTCGTCTCGGATCAGTTTTTCCCTGATGGCGTTATCACCAGAGAACGGCTCGAGAATGCGATCCAACATGGCGAGCAGGAATTGGAGGTAATTGAGCAGACGCTCCTCAGCCAGAATTGGCAGGAAGCTATTGGAACGAGTGGGACAATCCGTGCTGTTCTTGTCGCAATCCAATCGCTTTACCCAAATACCACAGAAATAACGATCAAAGGACTCCAGGCATTACAGAAGCGGCTAATCTCGCTCGGACACATTCAGCGATTCACCGAATTAAACGTGTCAAAAAATCGTACGCCTGTATTTGCAGGGGGAGTGGCCATCCTAAGCGCGGTATTCGCGTCCCTAAAAATCAAGAACATGAACCTGTCGCCCGATTCGCTTCGAGAAGGATTACTGCACGACTTGCTGGGAAGGGTTCACGACGAAGATATCCGTGAACAGTCCGTCAGGACACTAATGAGCCGTTACGATATCGATGTGCACCATGCAGAAAATGTTTCTAAGACTGCGATTGCTCTATTCGATCAGGTCCAGGAAGTCTGGGAGCTCGGTGAGGAAGGAGACAAGCAACTCCTGAATTGGGCTGCGCTTCTTCACGAAATTGGCATGAACATATCTCACTCCGGCTATCACAAACACGGTTCGTACCTTCTAAATAACTTAGATATGCCGGGTTTTTCACTGACAGAACAGCATTACGTAGCAGTACTCGTGCAAGCACATCGCCGTAAGTATCCATCTTTCATCGTTAGTAGTAGTGATCGACTGGCAAAACTGTCGATCTTGTTGCGAATAGCTGTATTACTTCGTCGAAACCGATCCAGCGATACCTTGCCTACCCCCAAGATCACACCAAACTCAAGTGAGCTGGTGGTCTCGATGCAAGCTAGCTGGATTGAAGAGCACCCATTGACACTTCTAGACTTTGAGCAGGAAGTCCAATTTTTGGAATCCGCGCCTATCCAGCTTCGACTTGAAGCAAGCGAATAAAGACATAGCTCTTCCCGAACTGTCTTCGAGTGCAAGTCTATTGGTGTTGCTCTAGAAGCCTTTGCTGTGCACTCAACGGCGACTCGTCGCCCGGAGTCTCTAAATGGTACGTACCATCTGCCGCCATTGACCAAGCCTTGTAGTTGTCTTGGAGATATGTCTCAAGTCCGTCTCGAATGACTCTTGCGTGCAAGCTTGGATCTTCAATCGGAAAGCTCGTCTCCACACGTTGAGATAGATTACGCTCCATCAGGTCGGCACTGGCTAGATACACCTTGGGTTTGCCATTGTTGTGAAAGTAGAAGACCCGAGAATGTTCCAAGAATCTTCCCACGATCGAACGCACGGTGATATTTTCAGACACACCAGTAATCCCTGGCCGCAGACAACACACTCCTCGTATGATCAGGTCAACCTTAACTCCGGCTTGAGACGCTCGATAGAACGCGCGAATCATATCTGGTTGTTCTAGTGCATTGCACTTAGCGATAATCCGACCTTCGCCGCCATCCTGAACATTCGAGATTTCTTGTTCAATTAACTCCAAGAATGTCCTACCAATTACAAAAGGAGATTGCAGTACTTTCGTCAGGGTTCCCGGGTGCCCCATTGAAGTCAATTGACGAAACACACTTTGTACATCTGCAGTGATCATCGGATCACAGGTCAACAGTCCAAAATCCGTGTACAGGCGAGTGGTTTGAGGGTGGTAATTTCCAGTACCTAAGTGCGCGTAGCGACGTAGGTGCTTCCCTTCGCGACGAATAACCAACGCAATTTTTGCATGAGTCTTGAATCCAACCATGCCGTATACGACTTGCACGCCGGCTTCATTCAGTTCATTCGCCAATTCAATATTCTCCGCCTCATCGAATCTCGCGCGTAACTCAATGACAACCAGAACTTCCTTTTCCCGCTGCGCCGCGTCGATTAGTACGGGTACGACCGTCGAGTCTTCACCAGTCCGATAGAGCGTTTGTCGTATCGATACCACATCTGGATCTCGAGCTGCCTGTTTCAAAAAATCAACTACAGGTGAAAACGATTGAAATGGGTGGTGAAGTAGCACATCTCGCTCACGGATGACTCGGAATATGTCTCCGTCCGCTTCGGAGAGAACTGACGGAATCTGCGGTTTAAATGACTCGAACTTAAGATCCTGGCGATTGACAAGACTTGGAATCTGACTTAAACGAGCCAGATTTACAGGTCCACTGCAACGATATACATCGGTCGGCTCCAGATCGAATTGCTCCCTGAGAAACTCAACGAGATGATCCGGGCATCCATCTGCTATTTCAAGTCGCACCGCATCGCTGAATCTCCGTGAAGATAACTCGCTTGTGATCGATTCGCGTAAATCACTCATCTCCTCTTCGTTGAGGAATAGATCACTATCCCGTGTGACCCGAAACTGATGACACGCTGTGACTTTCATTCCTTGGAACAGCTCAGTGACGTGTCTGTGAATGATGGATGAGAGGAAGACAAAATCGTAGGGATGAATCGAAACCTGGGGAGGTAACTGAATGACTCTAGGCAAAGATCGAGGTGCTTGAACAACCGCCATCCCCAGTGGCCTACCGAAAGCATCTTCACCTTCCAGCGACACAATGAAGTTCAATATCTTGTTCAATAGCCTAGGGAACGGATGAGCCGGGTCCAGACCGATAGGATCCAGGATAGGCGAGAGTTCATCGACAAAGTACTGTCTAATCCACGCGCTTTGTTCATCGGTCCACTCTTCCCTGCGGAGAAAAAAGATACCTTGATCTCTTAGTAATGGAGTCAGTTCATTGTTTAGGATGTCATACTGTTGGTCGATGAGCCCCTTACTCGCTTTTGCAATCGCATCGAGTTGCTCGCGAGGAGACATGCCATCTGGACCAGATCGTGTTGAACCATAGGCTAACTGTTGTTTTAGACCAGCAACGCGGATTTCAAAGAATTCATCGAGATTAGAACTGACAATGCAAACGAACCGTAGTCTTTCCAGAAGAGGAAACGACTCCTCCATCGATTGGTGGAGTACACGGCGATTGAATTCCAATAACGAAAGTTCTCTGTTCACAAACAAAGTGGGATCATCAAGATTTACTCGGGTCATTCGGAATCAGATTCAGCAACTAATTCCTTAAATTAAAACAAAAAAACCATCGAGGCAATGATGCGGGACAGAATCTACGAAGATCAGCTAAAAACCGTGCCGGATTTTGAGTTCAACGAGGAGGTAGTCAGCGTATTTCCAGACATGATTCAAAGGTCAGTGCCCGGCTATGCCACTATCCTCAAAGGAATTGGTCTCATGGCTCGGCATTATCTCGAAGAGGACGACCGCTGTTACGATCTGGGGTGTTCTCTAGGTGCATCTTCTGGTGCAATACTATCTGCAGTTGGAGATCGAAAAGTGCGTATCGAAGCCGTTGACGCCGCACCCGACATGATTAGACAAGCCAAACTAAACATCTCAGATACTCGAGTGAACTTCCACCTTTCAGATATCTGTACCATCGATTTGCAACCTTGTCAAATGGTCGTGCTGAATCTGGTCTTGCAGTTCATTGACCCGCCGGAACGACCTACGTTAATCAAGAAAATCTTTGATTGCCTAAAACCTGGCGGAATCTTGGTAGTTACAGAGAAAATCGTCAGCACACCACTGCACGAGCAACTACACCTGGAATTCAAGGCAATGAATGGTTATTCGGAACTGGAAATTGCACAGAAGCGCAGTGCTCTAGAAGAGGTGATGAAAATCGAAAAACTGGAGAGCCACATTAACACGTTAAATCAAGCTGGTTTTCGAGAAACTGACGTGTGGTTCCGCTTCCTGAACTGGGTCTCCATTCTGGCAATCAAGTGAATTTCTCTTCCTGGTTAGAGGCCCTATGGTCTGAATCGCTATCGAACAAGGCATTGTCGTCCTTGACTCACGGACACACGAAAAAATGGCTATCTACCCTCAATCAGCTACCACGGCTTAATCCAGAATTTTCTAGTTTCAGCGACGTAGTGAGCATAGGATCAACAGAGGAATTCCCAGAACGCAATCTACTCGAGAATGTCGTAGACACTCTCAAACCATGGCGTAAAGGTCCCTTTTCGTTGTTTGGACTTTTCATTGACAGCGAATGGCGGTCCAATCTGAAATGGGACCGAATTAAGGACCAAGTGGACCTAAAGGACAAGACAGTCCTTGACATAGGTTGTTCCAACGGTTACTTCGGTTTCCGTATGTTGGAGTCGGGTGCAACATCTGTCATCGGATTAGAGTCGTCTGACCTCTTCGTCCTACAAGCAAGCTTGATTAACTTTTACCTGCGTAGTTCAAACGTTGTCGTACCCCATCGCTTCGGTGTAGATACTTTTGATCGTGCGTTTGACGTCGTATTTTCAATGGGTGTGTCCTATCACCAACGAGATTTATTCGCCCACGTCTCGCAAACCTATGAGACCCTAAGTACACCAGGTCAGCTAATTCTCGAGACGCTCATCGCCGATGAAGACATTGTTCCAACTGACAGATACGCCAATATGCGAAATGTCTGGTTAGTTCCATGTTTGCAAACCATTCTCGATAACCTAGATCGAGCTGGATTTCGTGACCATAAAGTCTTGGATACGTCAGTAACTACGACCTTTGAACAACGAAGTACAAAATACACTTATGGCGGCTCTTTGGCAGCCGCCCTCAATCCGGCCACTAAGCGGTTCACAATTGAGGGTTACCCTGCTCCAAAACGAGCAGTAATACTGACGCACAGGTACTGACACAATATTGAGAATGATCGAGGGAGATGCATCGAAATCGCGGACCCCTTAATATTGTTAATACTTCGATACAAACACACAGCCAACTAAGGAACTAGCCGGTGTTCTTCCTCTCTTTCCGTTTTCGACGACGAGTAGGATCGATTTTGGCTATCTACTATTGTTTCAAAGACAGTGACAAGAGGATTCTTCATCCCTCACAGATATCGCGTGAAACCGGCATTCATATGATGACCGTGGTGAAGCTCTTGAGAGGCACGCCGGAACTATTTTTCAAAGTGCCTGCAGTAAGAAGCACGCAAGTTTCCGGTTATGCGCTGACTACTGCGACGCATGTGCGAACTCCGGACGAGGTGACCAAGTTCATAAATCGGCGCGCACTGCTGGAAAATGTACTCTATTGGGGTTTTCTGTCGGCGATTCTTGTTGCGTTTGTCATCGCCATTTTGACCATGATTCCAGTGATCGGAGATTCTGATTTACCGCTTTTCTAACTCACCTGCAACCCTAGAAATCTACCGCTAAGTTCGGTCCCGACCTGGTAGTCATTTCTACGTAACACATTGAATATAAATACTTAAGAACGAATTATCTATGCCCGAAAATTTGCCTAAAGGCGTAGCTATGCTACGCGACGCCACCATTGAAATAGCTCGTACCATCGAGTCTATCCATTCCGACAGTTCTCTCTCACAAGAGGCGAAGTTAACAAAGGTCCGAGAAGCATCCTTGGATGCTGGTATTTACCGGTTAACTCAGCCAAAAGATATTGGTGGTCGTGAGGCATCCAATCTTGAGCAGGTCGTGGTCTATGACGAATTGTCCGGTAGAAACGTAGTTCATTTACCAGGCATATTCGGTCCCAACGGAGGCGTCTTGGCTAATGTGGGAGAACCGTTACGATCCACTCATCTACTTCCGATGCTACTCGGTGAAAAACGTATGGCATTCGGATTTACAGAACCAAGCGAGGCACAGGTGCCAACCCGCGGAAAAATCTCTAGAGAGACTGTCACCATCAATGGACAAAAGTCCTACGTAACTGGTGGTGCATCAGCGGACTTCATAAATACTCTGGTAAACATTGAGGGACAAGGTCCAATCATGGCTGTCGTCGATCGCGAAACACCTGGCGTAGAAATCAAGGAAGTGTTTGGTTCAATAGACGGTAGCCATCATGCATATATTGAATTTCACAACGTGAAAATTCCGATTTCTCACCTGGTAGGCAAACAAGGGAAAGGTATGAGTACTGCCATGGGTCAGATTTCAAACATCCGATTAATTCTCGCCGCCCAAGCTGTGGGGATATGTCGTTGGGCAATTGAGCACACCAAAGCCAACCTTGCAAAGCCAAGCCGCGACGGCACTCCCCTCGGTGACAAAGAAGGCGTAAGATTGAGATATGCAGATATGCGGATCAAGACTTATGCAGCCCGAAGCCTGCTCTACCGAACGGCACGATTGGCGGATACCGAAGCAAATGTCGTGAACGAGTTAATCGCTACCAAGGTATTTGCGACGGAAACCGTTGGCGAAGTTATAGATACTGCAATCCAGCTTGCTGGAGGACGAGCCTTGCAGTCTGGTCACCCGTTAAGTGAACTCCACGCCCGTGTTCGAGCCTGGAAACTGACTGAAGGTGCTAACGACATCCTGCGTCTAAACTTGGCAAGAGGCGACCTAGATCTCAACAAGGGAGTGCTGTAACCGAACTAGATGTCGGTAGAGTTTTGAACTTCTGATGATCGCTTCTTGACTATATGGACAACGAGTGTTTTAAGGACGAGAACATTAAGTTCCCATTTCAGGCAAAATTCAACAAAGACAAAGAACTTTACGTGTTCGTGAATTCATGTGTTCATAATGGCAATCTTGACGAAAAGCTCGACCGAACATTTGAGTTTCCCATACCGTCCTTGAAGACCATCGTGGGAGCCAGCAGAAATATTAAAGCGACTAATGGTATATTAGAAAGTAGGTTGAAGACTCAGAGGCTGCCGGATATAGAACGCGATCCTTCAGTAGGTCAGGGTAGTCGATTTGATTAAGTTTGACACCGGGACATCCAAAAACGAGAAGCAATTTCAAGAATCTTTAGCTCCAGAAGAGCTTTCGGCGTTGAATTTCTATTTAGAGGCTAATGAGCGTGAGCCGCCTTTAGTATTTGAGGGGCGGCATGACGTTAGAAACGCCATAAGGAAACGGATAGCCTATGTGAGGGAAAAGGATAAGACAGTTTGTAGTACCTTTGTTGTTCAAGGCGCACCTGGTGCCGGTAAAACGAGTTTGTTGAACCAAATTGAAATAGACGTTGATCAAGACAATAAAGAAGATGTCGTGGTAGTGTCCTTAGAGAGCGATGACTTTAATGATCCCGTTTCCTTTCTTCAAGGCTTCCTTAGACATAAAGATACGAATTTTGAACAGCTATTTCTTTCATTCGGGAAAAAAGGACAACGCGGTGTTGATTTCAAATTTTTCAAAGCAGGTGGTGAGTTAGAGACTATCCTACCTTCTCTAGCAGATAGGGTGCGTAGTAATCCAGCCGGTTTATGGGGTACCATCCGCGGTTGTTTAACACCGGGTGTTAACCCGGTGTTTTTATTGTTGGTTGACGAGTCTCAAAACATATTTCCAAATATATCGAACAAGAACACGATACTTACTCGACTTCATAGTGCCCGCAATATTGCAGGTTTAAAGATTATTCCCGTTTTCGCAGGACTTAGTGACACAGGGAAACGTTTAGAGCAACTCGGAATTACCAGACGGTCTAGATACGACTTTATGCTGAGTTTGTTTACACCTGAAGAAGGTCGACAAGTCTGCATTTCAACCATTCAGCAATTAGGATTGGAAAAACTCTTTAGACCGAACCAAATAAACCATATAGCACATCAACTTGACCGAGCAAGTGATGGCTGGCCAAGGCATTTACACCATTATTTACAAACATTTGTCAAGAATGTGCGAAATAGCTGTAAAAGAAATAAAGATCATTTGGGTCTTGAAGAAGTGCTTGATGACGGGCTTGATATTCGAATCGGGTATTATCAGATGCGCTTACAGGTCACAGGTCAAGCAGAATTCGACGAACAACTAGATCAGATAGCGAAAGACCATCAAGCGCCTGGTGAAACGATTACTTATAAAGAGCTTTCGGGCTATTTTTCTAAGAAGGATGTTGATTCAAATAAGAGCGTGAAGGAAATCATTGATACATACGTTCACAATGGAATCCTTGATGAATTACTCGACGGGTCGTATATGTTTCCCATACCCTCACTTCAGACATTCCTTGCTAATGACAGGGACGTAGATAGAACAAAGGAACTACTACGTGGTAGAGTTAGGCAGGAAACAGGAAGAGAGAAGGAGATCCCGCAGACTGACACATGACACCCTCGAAAGCAAGAAGAACTGATTAAAAGTGATTGAATTTGACACTAGGTCATCAGAGTGATTTAACTTGATTGAACTCCTCCTAGTCAAAAAACACCTCTGGCAGTTGGGAACGCCATCGCCTACACTGCGATTTGTAGTGTAGTCAATAATATTTTATCCTTTAAATTCAATGTGTTACTATTTTAAACCGTCGAACTCGAGTTAAGTGAACTCCACGGCCGTGTTCGAGCCTGGAAACTGACTGAAGGTGCTAACGACATCCTGCGTCTAAACTTGCCAAGAGGCGACCTAGATTTCAACAAGGGAGTGCTGTAACCGGACTAGATTTCGGTAGAGTTTTGAACTTCTGATGATCACTTCTCGACTATACGGACAACGAGTCATTTAATGACGAGGACATTAAGATCCCATTTCAGGCTAAATTCGACAAAGACAAGGAACTACAGGTGTTCGTGAACTCAGGGATCCATAACGACATTTTTGACGAAAACCTTGATGAAACTTTTAGGTTTCCTATTTCGTCCTTAAATACTTTCATGGGAGCAGGCAGAGATGCTGTAGCAACTAAAAGAATATTGGAAAATAGGCTGAAGGTACAGAGACCGTCGGAATCAGGTCTTGAGCTGTCAGGAGGTAAGGGTGGCAGATTGGATTCATAAAAACGAATTTCGTTTTCAAGGGAGCTTGACCACAGAAGAAATCGGGGGACTAGCGACCTATTTAGAACAAAACGAGCGCGAACATCCTCTCGTATTTGAGGGTCGTCACAAGATTCGAAATGCAATGACGAAACGGATTGAATATGTACGGGAAAAGGCAGAACCGGTTTGCAACACGATGGTTGTTCAAGGCGCTCCAGGCGCCGGTAAAACCAGTTTATTGAAGCAAATTGAATTAGATATTGATGGTTCGGATAATGAAGATGTGGTGGTTGTGCGTTGCGAGGGTGGTAGGTTAAGTGATCCAGCCATTGTTCTACAAGGGTTTCTTAGCCATAAATGGACAAACTTTGAACAGTTATTTCGTTCATATACTAAAAAAAAGTACGGCGAGATTGATTTCCAGCTGATGAAATTAGGTGGAGGTTTAGATACTCACCTACCGTCCCTCGCGGATAGAGCTCGTAACTATCCAGAGAGCATATGGCATGTTATTAGCGGTTGTTTACATCCAGGAGAGAAGCCGATATTTGTCCTTTTAGTTGACGAAGCACAACGGATTAAACCTAATAATGAAAATGAAAACACCCTCGTTACTAATATGCACGGTGCGGTTGATATAGCAGGCTTGAAAATCATTCCGATGTTCGCCGGGCTCAGTGACACAGGGAAACAGTTAGAGCATCTTGGAATCACTCGACGGGCGACAATGGACTTTATGCTGAGTCTATTCGCACCAGAAGAAGGTAGGCAAGTATGTGTTTCAACCATTCAAAAATTAGGCTTGGAAAAACTCTTCACACAAAATCAAATAGATCACATAGCACATCAACTTGATCGAGCAAGCGATGGTTGGCCAAGGCACTTACACCATTACTTACAAACACTTGTTAGGGAAGTGGCAAACAGCCACTTGACAGGAGATTCCCAATTAAACCTTAATCAAGTTCTTGATGAAGGGCATGATATTCGAATCGGCTATTATCAGATGCGCTTACAGGTCACAGGTCAAGCAGAGTTCGACGAAGAACTAGATCAGATAGCGAAAGACCATCAAGCGCCTGGTGAAACGATTACTTATAAAGAGCTTTCGGGCTATTTTTCTAAGAAGGATGTTGATTCAAATAAGAGCGTGAAGGAAATCATTGATACATACGTTCACAATGGAATCCTTGATGAATTACTCGACAGGTCGTATATGTTCCCCATACCCTCACTTCAGACATTCCTTGCTAATCACAGGGACGTAGATAGAACAAAGGAACTACTACGTGGTAGAGTTAGTCAGGAAACAGGAGCAGAGAGGGATCGCCTGCGCCCCCCACAGGCGGACACATAGAAACTTATTCCTATTAAGGAGAGAGTATTGATTAAAGTTGACAACGAGTCATCGTATTTGCTTGAAGCAACTGAACTCCACCTAGTCAAAAAACACCTTTGGAAGATGCTAACGCCGACGGACGAGCAGACTAGTCGTATTGCACGTTAAATAATGGAAACTATCCTTCCCAAACCGTCCGAATCTTCCGTAATTGCACCAATACCGCCCCAGTTCCACCCATATGTCGAGGAGCGGAGCAAAAAGCCAGAACTTTCGGATCTGCGATAAGGCAAACACGCACAAAACTCTTCAATCTACCTTTTACTCTACCGCGCATACCGCGACCGTGTACTACCAGTACGGTACGTTCACTGTTAGCATGAGCATCTGCTAGATATTCCCAGAGTATGGTTCGCGTTTCAGCGACTGATCGATGGTGTAAATCAATCTCAGACTGTGGCGCGTAGATACCTTCCTTCAGGTTCTTGAAATCTCCAGGTTGGACTCCATCGAGCTTCCATTCGATTACTGCGTCAGGTTCGACATACTCGTCGACATCGTATGGATAGATCTTGGAATCCTCTTCAGGTAAGTACTGGGCGTTCTCTCGAACCTCCTCAAAACGAAAAGACTGATCAGAGGTGTAGATTCCTTCGATCTTGGAGGTCGGGTCCATCTTTTCAACCCCTTCCATCTCCTTCAGAAAATCGACGTCTTCCTTTTTTTCAGACATTATCGAGAGGAATTTCTGGGGCCTTGGTCGAGCGAGAGCCTTCAATAGGATGGTTATCGTCTGAGTGGTACGTCAACACCAATGACAGTTTTACCTCTGAGGAATCATTTCTATTCGCACCGTGGAACAGACGACAGTGAAAAAACAGAGCGTCTCCGGCTTGTAACTCAATCTGTTTTGCATGTTTTATCAGAGATTGATTTTTTTTACTTTTCGGATCCAAGAAACTCTGATTACCTAATTCATACGCTTCAGGTGCAAGTCGATGACTACCGGGTATGACTTTGAGTGCACCATTTTCAGCGTTTTCGTCGGTCAGTCCAAGCCATACCGAAACCAATTCAGACTTTTCAAAGTGCCAATACCTAATATCTTGGTGCCAGTAAGTGGAACTGGAAAATCCCGGATGCTTGGACATGAGGCAATTGTGGTGGTTTGGCGTAAACACTAAACCGTTTCGGTTGCTAAAAATTCGCAAACTACGAATGAGCTCTGGATCGGTAACGAAATCTTTAAAACACTGATGTCGGGTGTAGGCATGTAATAATCGCCTGATGGTTTGCCCACCGTGGGCACTGCGACTCTCAGGAGCACCGGGGTATCCTAGGTCCGCTTCGTACTCAACGGGTTGACGCCGGTACTGGAGTTCTTTAAGAGCTTGACCTTGCAGCTCGGACAGATATTCACTCCTTGCAAAATTTCGAATGACAACGTACCCGTCTCGAGAATACTCAAGTCGATATTGACTACGTTCCTCGAGACTCAGTCGACGACATTGGTGTGTTGTTGGGGAAATCGCCGTAGCCACGTCAGAGATTCAAACAAATAGTTTTAGGAATGTAGGCCTAGTACTGAGCCATTCTTGAAACCTTCCGGCAAATATCTCCGTAGTTTCTTAGAACGAACTGCGTAAAAGGAATTGTAGATTTTGATAGGACACCTATATACCTGAGTTCAATCTCCCAATCTCACAGTTACGCACTGGTACTGATTTTTCGAGAATTCATTAAAATGAATCCATACACATATGCACACTAATAGCTTCTGTGGGAGGATTTTTCTGCCCGCAGACTATACCCCACCTATATTCAACCTGTATCTCGAACGCATCCCGCGATCGGGAATTTTCACGATTGAAGTTGCCTAAGTACTGAACTAGATTAAGGTAGCTTGTCATAGAGAAGAAACCATTAGCACTAAATTCACCGGAACGCCACCCGATGTAAAGGGTGATACGTCCAAAGCACCAATCCAAGACTCACAGACTTCACGAGAAGCAGAATCCTCTTCGTCGTCGGCCAAGCCAACCAGAGGTTCAGCAATCGATTCATCTATTGCAGAGACCGAGTCCGCGCAAGCAGAAAGCGAAACACAACAGACTCGCTTCTCGATTACCGACGCATCGCTAGAAGCGGAGAAGGGTTCAAACCCAGAAGTAGCATCTTCACCTGAAGACCCTATTCAGGCAACAGGTAGCAATACACGCAAAGCTCGAAAACAACGGCGCAAGCCAACCAGTAGTGGTGAGGACACCCCAAGCAAAAAGACCCAATCCAAAGGTAAGTCCACCTCAAAAGGAGTGCTTAGAAAAATCCTCTTCGGGTCTATTCCGATCCTAATTTTGGCTGTCGCTATCTTCGGATATCAGCTTCTAACCATACAACCGCCACGCGCGGCACAGGTAGCGTTTGAATTGCCATCCATCCTGGTGGAAATTGGGACAGCTAAACGTGAACCACTGACTCACTACATCACATCCCGCGGTACCGTGAGTCCAAGGACTCGAACCACGCTAGTCTCTGAGGTCTCGGGGCAAATCGTAAACGTTGCGGATGCATTCGTGCGCGGTGGTTTTTTCAAGACTGGCGATACCTTGATCACCATTGATCCTAGGAACTATGAAGCCGCATTGAAAACTGCCGAAGCAGAAGTCGCTGGCGTAAAAACAAAGATGGAACAAGAACAAGCACTTGCTGGCTACGCACTAGAGGATTGGCAGCGACTTAAACAAACGGTTAACGAAACGCCTGAACCCTCAGCCCTCACCCTTCGTCGGCCACAAATGAATCAAGTATTGGCAGAATTGGCTTCATCGGAAGCCCGCTTACTTAAGGCGCAAGAAGATCTGACTCGAACGATCATTATGGCTCCTTACGACGGCATGATCCTGGACAAGCGCGCAGACATCGGACAGTTCATAAATGCCGGTTCACAGGTAGCAGAAACAATTGCCGTAGACTTTGCTGAAGTGCGGTTACCGCTTACCTTGACGGATCTGAAATACATCGATCTTCCTAATGGACCTGATTCTTACTTACCAGTGGAATTATCGTCTGATATTGCAGATGAAACCAAAACCTGGCAAGCCACGGTGGTTCGGAGTGAAGGTGTCATTGATCAGACGTCAAGGGTCATTTACGTCGTGGCTCAAATAGTCGACCCCTATGATCTGGAGGGCGATGGTACCAATGCCCTGCGGATAGGTTCATTTGTCACCGCAAGCATCAAAGGTAAAGACGGAGGCATGGTGTTCACTCTTCCGAGACATGCCATAGATGGAAACATTGTTTGGCTTGTCGACGCCGAAAATAAGATTTACCCACAAGAAGTCACGGTTTTACGCATGGACGCTTCTAACGCCTATATCACGGACGGATTGAACGAAGGCGATATTTACTGTATTACTCCAATAGATCAACCACTACCCGGAATGAAGGTACGCTACAGTGGCGACAGAACAACCTAACGTAACTGGCATTATCGGTTGGTTCGCAACCAACCACGTCGCAGCCAATCTGCTGATGTTTTTCATCATCGGCTTAGGCATTTACACGATGTGGAGCATCAAGAAAGAGACGATGCCGTCCATGAATACCGATCGAATCATGATCAGTATGCAGTACCGGGGCGGCACACCCGAAGAAGTAGAAGAAGGTATACTCCTAAAAATCGAGGAAGCTGTTCGTGACCTAGACCATATCAAAGAGATACGCTCTGTGGCTAATGAAGGTCAAGGCCAAGTAATCCTGGAGGTCATGGAAGGTGCTGACGTTCAGGATGTCATCGCAGAGGTGTACAAAGCCGTCGAAGCGATTCCGTCGTTTCCACAGGAAACCGAAAGACCCGTCGTCCAAGAATACAGTCCATTCTACGCCCAAGCCATTTCTGTTCAGATTTCTGGCGACGTAGATGAAGTCTCGCTAAGAGAACTCACCGAACAAATTCGGAACGAATTGCTCGCACTTGATGGAGTTTCTTATGTCGAACTCAATGGTGTTCGACCGTACGAAATCAGCATTCAAATTCCTGAACGCAATTTACGAGAACATGGTCTTACCATGGATGAAATCGCAGCAGTGATTCGTCAATGGTCCATTACGCTCTCTGGCGGCAGTATCAAATCTGAAGGTGGCACTATTCGCGTTCGTGCTATCGGTCAGGCGTACACAGGTGAAGAATTTGAGAATATCACTCTCAGAACGCGTGCTGACGGTTCGACACTTCGACTCGGTGACATCGCAACCGTCAACGACGGTTTTGTAGAGAGTCAGTCCTATAGCTACTTTAACGGTAAACCGACAGCAGGTTTACAAGCTTCTGCCAGGTCGAATGAAAATGCGATTGAGATCGCTAACACCATCAAGGAGTACGTAGCAGAACGTCAAAAAACGCTTCCTGACTCAATCTCCATTGATGCCTGGGGCGATTCCACCTACTACCTTAAAGGCCGCTTGAACATGATGCTCAAGAACCTATGTCTAGGTGCGGCATTGGTGTTCGTCTTGCTTGGCATTTTCTTGAGACTGCGAATTGCAATGTGGGTGGTAATCGGGCTCCCGATTTCCTTCCTAGGATGCCTCGCTTTCTTGCCTCTCCCTGACATCACCATCAATGTAATCAGTCTGTTCGGCTTTATCGTGGTGATCGGCGTAGTGGTCGATGACGCAATTATCATTGCCGAGAGTGCGAGTGCTGAAACCGAAAGGAGCGGTTACAGCACAGAAAATATTGTGCGCGGCGCACAACGGGTCGCAGTCCCCGCTACATTCGGCGTACTAACGACCGTCGCAGCTTTCGCTCCTTTACTTCTGACAACCGGTCCGATGTCGATGATGAATGGTTCGATCGGCTGGGTGGTGGTTCTCTGTCTGCTATTCTCACTCGTTGAATCCAAACTGATTCTTCCCTCTCACCTAGCGCTGATGAAGTCTTCAGGCGGTAGCGGCGGTGCTAATGTAATCGCTGATGGCATGCAACGACTGTTGCAGAAATTTGTCCACCAGGTGTACCTCCCACTGCTCCGCAAAGCAATCGATTGGCGCTACGCGACCATGGCGATTTTCTTCGGGATACTGATCCTGGCCGTAGGGCTCGTACAAGGGGGTGTCGTCCGGATGTCGTTCTTCCCTGAATTTGAGAATGACTTCATCAATACACGGATCACCTTGCTAGAGGGAACTCCTGAGGAGTTGCTGACGGATATTGTGAAGGAAGTCAACGCAGCGCTTTGGGAAGTAAACGATGAGCTGAAGGCGGAATTTAACTCGGAAAATGATATCGTCAAGCACGTATTCGCATGGGTTTCAACCTCCGAAGCATCCTTTAGTGTTGAACTTGAAAAAGCGGACAGGCGCGTTGCTGGACCGTCCATGATCGCTAGTCGATGGCGACAGAAGGTCGGACAAATTGCCGGTACCGATGAACTTACCATTCGATCCATGAATCGCATGGGTGGTGGGTCAGCGCTAGCCATCAGTCTTCGAGGCTCTAATCCAGAGATGTTAGAGGCGGCAGCGGTAGAGTTCTCCGATTACCTCAAAACATTTGACGGGCTATACGAGGTCCGACACCAATCGAGAGACGGACCGGATGAGTTAAAGCTCGAAGTAAAACCCGAAGGATCAATGTCTGGCTTAACTCTCAATAACTTAGCGCGACAAGTCCGCCAGGCATTTTATGGACTTGAAGTTCAACGAATCCAACGTGGCGAGTCCGAAATTCGCGTGATGATTCGGTACCCGGAAGAAGAACGCAAATCCATTGGTAATCTTGAGTCCATGTGGATTTTCTTACCGGATGGTACTGCTGCACCATTTTCTTCGGTTGCGAGTTACTCCTCGAACACTGGTTTTGCGTCCATTCGTCGTATAGATGGCCAGCGCAACGTTGAGGTTACTGCAAATGCTAACTTCAGCGTTGTTCAACCTCAAGTGGTGATTAACCAGGCGGCGCAGGAATTTTTACCCGAACTTATGAGAAAGTACCCCGGCGTGTCCTGGGCATTGTCTGGTACCTCAATGCAGGAAGTAATGGCGCTCGAGTCAATGGGACTTGGCTTTCTTGCAGCTCTATTCGTGATCTATGCCCTGATGGCCGTGCCACTCAAATCTTACTTGCAGCCATTAGTCATAATGAGCGTCATCCCATTTGGCATCATTGGAGCAATTCTTGGTCACTTGATTATCGGATTTTTCCGGCCTGATTTCACCTTCAACATGATCTCAATGATCGGTTGTATTGCATTATCGGGAGTGGTGGTCAACGATAGTTTGATCCTCGTCCACTACACCAACCGCAAACTCCGTGAAGGTGCAGATTTGGTGTCAGCCTTGATGAGTGCGGGAAAAGCGAGGATGCGAGCGATCATATTGACATCGCTGACAACATTCTTCGGCTTGATTCCAATTCTTTTAGAGCAATCATTAGATGCGAAGATCATCCATCAAATGGCTGTTTCGATTGCCTTTGGAATCGTCTTCGCGACGGGTATAACCTTGATCATGATCCCCACTCTGATTCGCATCATGGCGGACTTAGGCTGGCGTAGAGATACACTGATGCGCGATACGGAAGATCCCGATCCGACACCATCTTCGAGTGACTTAGACGTTAGCCAACCGGCAACTGCCTAACGACAGCTACTACATATCAGTAACCGAATTACACAAACAGATTGAGTCTAGCTGGATTCTTGATCCAGCTAGACTTTGTTGAAAGACGAGCCCCTAGTATCTTCACTAGGTTCTAGGTGAACTATCCATTGACACATTAGACACGCTCAAATCCCTTCTTACGAGATGCCTCTCTCGCCAACTTATCGGTCGCTAAGTGGGCAGGAATTCACCGCGCAAGGTACAGACTCCTCTCTGGTCACCCAGTCGATCTCTGACATTTGATCATATTAATTTCCTCTGGCGAACGGAGGCTGCTCTCGCATGGCTAGACACCACCATGCAAGTACAACATTGGCTCACCATCCGGTAAACGAAGGCTAGTTTTTGAGTGCATTTGATTTTTCAAGTTTTCTTCATGTGATCAATGTAGCTAATAAAATCTCTACTGAATAAATTTATTCAATAGAGATACTTAATAAATATTTATTTATATTCAATGGTTTAAGAGCACTTATTTGGAAGTTAGGCGTACAAATTTGACACATTCAGGTTGCCAAAACCTCAGGTCCTGCAAGGAAACTCACTAAAATAAACCTTAAGTGAATAATTTTATTCAGTAGGAAATTGAGAGATTCAATGGCAGAATTTCAACGAAAGCAAGTCACCACACTTCTCAGTCGATTAGCTGAAGAACCTCATGCCATCATTGCGGTCTTTGGTCCTCGACAAACTGGAAAGTCCACTCTTGTGAGACAAGCGTTGCGACAGTGTGGACGCCCAAACTCAATGTTCATTCTCGACGCTCCTACGAGAGAGTCAGACTATGTCCTGGAAGACCACTTAAACGACAGGCCACAAAAACCTGACTTCAGATGGCTTGTAGAAGTTTGGCGAGAGGCACGCAAAAAAGCTGATACGCATCCTAAAGGATTTGTACTAGTGTTGGACGAAATTCAGGTGATCCCTGACTGGTCGAGTATAGTCAAAGGCCTTTGGGACGAGGATCGCGCGGAAGATCGAAACCTCCATGTCGTTATTCTGGGTTCCGCGCCTCTCTTAATTCAGTCGGGGTTGTCAGAAAGCCTGACGGGTCGTATTGAGAGGTTAAAAGTTTCTCACTGGTCTTTTCCCGAGATGGCACAAGCTTTTGATTGGGACTTGCAAAAGTATGTCTACTTTGGTGGTTATCCAGGCTCGGTCAGATTTATCAATGAGGAAGTGCGTTGGAAGGAACATGTGATCAACTCGATCATAGAACCAATTACCCAAAGAGAGTTCCTCGCTATGACCAGAGTCAGGAAACCTGCTCTGCTCCAGAATGTATTCACTCTTGCTACGCAATACTCCGGTCAGATATTGGCTTACTCCAAAATGCTTGGCCAACTACATGATGCTGGCAATGCGACCACGCTGGCAAATTACCTTTCCTTGCTGGCTACCGTCGGCGCAGTCGGGGGATTACAGAAGTACTCGGATCCAAACCAACGCATACGCGCGTCAAGCCCTAAATTGCTTGTGTACAACAATGCACTTATGTCTGTAAACGCTAACTATACGTTCGAAAGTGCACAGGCAGATAGATCACACTGGGGAAGATTAACTGAAAGCGCTGTCGGCGCGCACATTCTGAATTCAACAACCGTCGATATCAGAGCATACTACTGGCGAGAGTCACCCTATGACGTTGATTTTGTTCTAACTCGAGGACCCCATAAGATCGCGATCGAAGTAACAAGTGGACGGAAGATTGGTAAACAGCCCGGACTAAATGAGTTTCAAGAGAAATACAAAGCAGATCGAGTCATTATCATCTCTGAAAAACATACTCCTCTGGTCGAATTTTTGTCAATGCCGCTCGAACGTTGGTTTGATAATCCATGACAAACGTTTCTCGTGCATGTTCGGAGATCTTAAAAGACTGGAACAGAGATTTCTCAAAGGCTCGAAGTAATTTGCCATTAAGTCACTTTCGAGAAGAGACTGCTTATGAATCGTTAGGCGAGCCAGGATGGGCAAAATAGAGGAATTCAGACACGAAGCCTGTGAAACGGTATCCCAGATGCCATTTCTACATATGCACAAGATTTCACACACTCAAGTATAGACTGTCGTCCTGCGTTCAAAACAAAGAGACTTTTCATCTACGGTCTTGATGAGATAGTTAAAGATAAATGTAAGCCCATCCAGTGTGGCTGAGTAACGCAATGGAAGACATGGACCCCACTAACTATTTGCCTGCTTCTTTTGCTTCGCTTGTCTAGAAGCATCGATCTTCTGTTTCATCTGATAAATTGTCAGTTTCTCCTTGACCTTAGGTGAAACGGGTGAATCGAGAGCACGGATTCGCTGGTATTTTCCCTGCTCCATGGCGAGTCGAGTGGCGACCGTTGTCTTCGGACCGGAATAAGTGGCGATTTCAATCAGTCCAGATGAAAAGTATCCCATTCGTGATAGAAGCTTGTCAGATGCGTTTTCCAGTACTTCAAGATCTATCGATAGTTGCCAATTTTCTTGTTGGCGCAACCAAGGTTTGACATTGGAATTTGTCATTATGTAGCGCCACTTGTCGGTGTGATTAACCCCCGTGCCATGCAGTAATCGGCCATCCATGAGCATCACCGTTCCACCCTTAGCCTCCACGTTTACGGCTGGAGGTAACGGACCTACTTCCTCACCCGGTTTTGTCTGGGAAACCAATCGATGGCTGGTAGGGATGACTAACGTACCGCCATTCACTTCACTGACATCTTGCATGATGTAGACAGTGTTAACCAGAATCGGTGCATGCGGTGTCTGGATTGGATGAATCGCCCCAGAATCCTGGTGCAGGTTTTGTGGAAAACTACCAGGTCTTGCGATATTAGAAGCGAATGAATAAGCGTAGTGACCTTGACCTAAAAGTTCTGCATTCAGTTGTTCGATCATGGGGCCACCTTGCACCCACTCCGGATCAAATTCGATGCACTTTGCAAAGCAGTCACCTTTATTAACCAGAGTCCACATGATGTGGAAATGAGGTGTCATATCGGCTAATCCACACTCTCGTTCCGCCTCTGACTGTTTTTCCAATCGTTCGAGCATGTACGATCGTTGAAATTCGCTCATGGCATCTTCAATGAGGCAGAAACCGTATTTATCTAAATCCCTGCGTGCTTTATTGATGTCCTTTGTCTCTCTTGGCAAATCATCAAACTGCTTCCAATAGTTGTGCTTTCTTGGCACGGTCGTGTCGTAATAGGGAGTGCCATTCAACCCTCCACCTTCAGCGCCACGTCCTTCTTCGAATAATGGGCATGGGAAACTTTCAGTCAATGCACCGTTTCGGCGTGACGATGGAACACCATTTCCGCCTACTGGTGGATTCAACCAAGGATTGTTCTTGTGCATTGAGCGAAACGGCTCTCCGGACCGGAACCATTGAGCGTCTTTGAGTTGAGCGTCCTCGTTCGAAAGTGCCTCTACATTCTCAGGGAGAAATTCCTGTGGGATATCCCGATCTTTATTAATCACCAATCACACTCTTTGTCATTTAGGTCAGTGGGAACTACGCATTTCTTCAACTTAAGGATTTTACGCTGGAACGGGGGTACGAGATTTTTCTGCTTGGATAAGGAATTAGTAGGTGCTCAACGATAGAACGGACAGGCATTAGCAGCTTTGGACTCAAGCCACACCTCAGACTCACCACCCCTAATCCCAATCAGATTTCCGCCAATCAGGGATTCTCTGTCTATGAATCTCAATTTGACGTTTTGCAAATGCCGGCACTCTAGGGTTGTCATCCACTAACCAACCCGTTAAAGGTCGGGTGATGTCACTAACACCACCAGTATGGTCATAATCTCTCGGTGTTCTATTCGTGAGAGACAACACAGTTTTGACCACCTCCTCGATCTCCTCGTTCAAAATATCTGACCGAACAATTTCCAACAAGATCGGCATCATTTCGTTCAGCTGTCCTTCATAACCTGAGTGCAGGAGAGATGTCGCTATGCGAAGTAATTCTTCCTGATTGGCATCTTTCACATCATTCATCAGCACACCTAATCCAGGTTTTCTACCAGCGAGCCGCAAACTACATTTTTTCATATGTGAGCCTCTATGTGCGCTTCCCAAAACCCATCTCGCAAACTCTGCTAATGGTGGGTGAAACGATGCCATAGCGATAAATCGCTTTACTTTAAATTCACGACTCAAATCGTAATTACTCACACACCAGATAAAATACTCCATGGAGTCTTCCACACTCTCCTGACCGACACCTGTTTCGCGTGCGATATCTTCGTAAGTTACCTCACCATGAGGACACATGGATATCAATGCCATAAATACGTTCATGTCAATATCTATTCGGCTCTCTCTTGATTCCATATACCTGTTTATGTCGTCGTATTGATATTTGCCTTCTCTATCAATCGAGGTATTAAAACCCTTACACCAAGGACATAAGTCCTCCTTCTCACTCCTGAAACTAGAATCTTGTACACGAGATTTGAAGAAGCTCACACACTCACCTTCTCTTTGAAAGGCAATCCGACGAGCGGCCAACTCTAACCTTCCGTTGAAAGCAAATTCATCGTCCAACAACTGCGCAACATGCCAATTGGCGTCCGCATGGCATTGACAAGCCACCAGTTGTTCAGCAGATTTCTTCGGTTCATTAGTGATTAGAGCATGTGCCGCCAAGCCAACAGCGGTGGATCGAAAGATACCTTGAGCACAATGTACCACTATGGAAGGTACTGGGTCCAAGCGGAACCATTGGCGAAGGAACTCAGCAATCCTGTGGATATGGAGAAAACCTAGTTTACTATCAAACCTAGGTGCCCGATAAACGCGTTCGTCCCAATCCGTAAAACGCTCAATGTGTACGTACAGGTCAGGATTTCCGGCAGCACTCCGATATGTTTCAATCACATCGTCTTTGGTATTTTTTTCCAGAGCCAACACTCCCCAGATTTCTGGGTGATCTCTTAAGAAACTCTCGACCTCTTCAGACCCGCCGATATAAATCGCAGGGTCTGTGCGTTGATAATCCTTGAGCCTCTCAGATTTCGTATGAGGTGTTTCATCCTTGAAGTAACTGTGATTCGGATGATGATGAACGATGCGCATACTGTCTTATGTAGTTAAAGAATTAGGTGGATTGATGTACTTATTTAGGTGCCAGTTTCACTCTCTTCCTTCCATTGCCTTAATGGGAGAATCCGAGTAATCGATTGGTCTCCTGGCGAAAGAAGCTCCTATAGCCTCTTGGGACATTGAACATATTGGCTACATTATCCAGGGTAATTGAGTGGACTGTCACCGAGTTGCGTTTCGGTTCAAAATAAAGGATGGAGACATCTTCAGCAGCTATCTTCTCCTCCATCACATCTATACGTACTCTATCGATGACGTGATCGCTATGTGTCTCAATGAAAAACCGATTACGTTTTTCTTTTGTTGCGTCAATCAAGAAACTCGTCAACTCTGCTTGACCTTGCGGGTGGAGATGAACTTCCGGTTGCTGAAGAATAAGGTCAGTATTCTCCCTTGTGACCGCGTCTACCAAGAACGGTAAACATTGACTAACACCTCTTCCTGCATACAAGATGTTTACAGGCGTACTAGAGCGGGCTTTTACGTGTATCTGGAACGGATCTGTGATGTGCTTTCCAAATCCCTTAACCTGTATATCCGAGAACATCGCTGATTTCTTACCAAAGTCATTCAACCTGCCCCTCAACTTCGCCCAGTTTTCCGGATCATTCCGATGCAAACGCATCATCAGCACGGGGATGCGTGCACCTTCCGGTGAGATGGTTTCATCTACCAGATCGTATGTGTGTTGAGGTCGACTGCGAGAAAGTCCATAGGACACAAGTGGTCTAATTTGATTATTGCTGTGACCAAAGTTCTTGGTAGTTGCATCTGACCATTTAGAGCAAAATTCGTCGACTCGATCCGTAGATTTACCATAGACATCTTCGTCTACCGGCAGCCTTCCTGTGTACAGAGAGAATGCGTATGAGAATGGACAAGGTTGTAGCAAGTCAATGTTCTCGCCATCTATGGCAACACACGTGTCAGAACCTTTGTTTCTTGAAAACGATAGCGACAGACCATCTACAAAATAAGCCACCTTTGAAACAAAAGGTTGGGAATCCCTTTCCTCGAAAGTTACCAATATCCGTTTATCTTCAACACGCTTCCCCTGAATTCCCGTTCCGAGTACAAATTCATTGTCACCCACTCCGTTCCGGTAGTTTCGGCGGAGCAGATTTCTGAACGAGCCCATGCAAAAAGGTGCGCAATTGAAATCCGCTGGAGAGTCCATGTGAATAGACTGGCTCAGCAGACGGTTTAACGCGGCATAGCAACCCAGAAATGTGGTCTTTCCAGTGTTGTTTTCACCCACCAGTAACGTAATAGGTCGTAATTGACCACTCTGCAGGCCATTGAAACACCTCACATCTTGAATGAGAAATTCACTTGCTACATCAACCATTGGTATACATCGAACATAAACTTAGACCTAGTCCGTCTTAAAGTTCATTGATCCATCAATATTGAAAATTAGATTTTACACTAATTTATGAGTATGTATTTTTGCGAGTTTTGAGCTGATCTTCTAGTTATTTCTGCCATTGGAAACACTCCTCGGCGAGTAGCTCAGCAGCCTCTTGTTCGCGATCGTTGCCGTTCCACAGATCGAGGTAAGTAGTAATGGGGTCCGTACACAAAGCTCCATGCATGTTTACGTGATCTTTGAGTAGGCCCACATCTTTGACGACATTCAAGACGATATTTTCTCCTCGATCGACAAAGGACATGTTTAATCTGGACTCTAATAAGGCAACCCCTTCCATATTGGCGTAAAAATAATCGCGTGAGTCCCTGAGCCAAGGTGCGTACCACTCGGACGCCGATCCCCTAGCGTAAATTAACGGAGGATATTCTTCATCACGAAGCTCGTTAAACAATTGACCCAGCATTTGCTCTTTTCCTCGCCCGTGAAAGTACGTGTAGCCATATAGATCATCTCCAAGAGGTCTTTTGTAATTTTCTCGCCAATTTGCGAGAAGTACGTCAGGTCGCTTCAGAGCGACCCCAGAACCGAGTTTTTCTAACCAATCATTTTCAATTAAAGCGCTACGAATATTGCTCACATGCCCAATACTGACATTTGATTTGTCCGCCAAGTCTTTCACCTTCCACACTTTCTTTGGATTCAGCAGCAACGTTCGCAAAATAACGCCCGCCTTAGTCCCAAAAATCGATCGCAGTTTTCGAGTTTCAGTTTTTGGTTTACGTTCAACTTCCTTTGAAATGAACAATGTTTCTGTGACCAGCGTTGCATTTCCACACATGTCTAGGTAGTTCACGCCTTGTTCCGTACAGATCTCCCGACACTGAGGAGAGAAATAGGGACTAAACAGGATCGGTACTACCTCGAACCGTGGTGTACGGACTTCCTTAGATAAAGCCTCTAATTGGGTGTGAATCTCGAATAGACAGAGCTTCAAATCTCGAGGGTAAGTCCTCTCTAGATGTTTGACAACAAATAGATACTCAATGCCTCTATGTTCGACCACCAATGTCAATTCAAATGACTTCACATACGGTTGTATTCTCTTTTGGGTGGCACGTCGAAACGATAGATTCGGAATTGGCTCAAGCAAGTTTCGAAAGCACTCGCCAACCTTAGGATTGAGTGACTTCATTATTTCGCATATTTCATTAGTTGTTGAAATATTAAATTTAATGAAATTTGAATCGTCAAACAGCAGCACAATACTCGGGATTGATCCTGCAAGTAGCAGAACAAAATCAATAAATCCGTGACCATCCCTACCTGAGAAGGATGACATTTGAGGAAGTCTGAACACACACCCTAGTAATGATCAGTTCATACCGGGGAAAACTCAGTTCCTGCATGCCTTACCCCAACATCCGATGACCAATCTGCTGACGAACAACACAACTCTAAATAGAGATGCTGGAGGTAACCGACTTCGAACTACTTTAGCGAGTGGGGATTTCTAATAGTCGTGCAATGTCCGCAATGACTGGGTAGAGATCAATTCTTCCATCTCGATTGGTTTGGACCGCTATTGTCGTATCTGCGTTTGTATAGTGCAAGACTTGAGTTCGGTAACCCGGCCAAAGACCGGCATGTCCATATGCCAATCCGTTGTCATAGACAAATAGCCCGAAACCGTAGAAATCACCAGGGGTGGATGGATCGTGCCACTCCCCTTTGAGCATTTGGGCGAAGGAATCCTGACTGACTATGTCGCCATGAGACAGTGCGGATATGAACTTGACCAGCATCGCAGGATTCGTAGCCAATCCTCCACCAGTCCATTCCGAAGAGGGATCGATCTTCATCGTTCCATCTTTTCGGATATTTCTGGCTCCTACGGTATACCCAGGGGCTATACCTTCTAAGACCGATCGATCTTGCAATACGATTTCGTCTAGACCGTGCGGATCCAAAATTTTCTCTTGAATCAGGTCGTAGTATCTTTCCCCTGTGGCACTTTCGATGACTCGACCAAGGATTAGATAGCCAACGTCAGAATATCGGAATCCCTGACCCACCAAAAAATATGGTTTTCTTCGATGAGCAAAACCAATCAATTCCTCTGGTGTGAATTTGGCAGAACCTTGTCGAAGGACACGCCAGACCATGCCCATTGTGTATCGCCCAGTGCCAGGATAATCACCAATACCTGCTGAGTGCGAAAGCAGGTGACGGACTTTAATCACATCTGCATTAGGAATTCTTCTGTACCAATCGTGTTCACCAACGTACTTGGCCGCAGGGTCATCCAGAGAAATGACTCCATCTTCCACGAGTAGCATGGTCAAGGCGGCTACAAATGTCTTTCCGGTACTGCCACCTGGCATCGCAATCGAATTGTCCAGTGGAATATTGGCTTCTTTGTCTGCCAGTCCTACCGCAGACTTAACGATTTCACCATCGGGCAGACGTACAGCGGCTCGAAGACCTGGCATTTTCAGTTCTTCGCGAGATTTGCTCAGTGATTCCGTGAGCATTTCTTCAAACGAGGCAGACACTACCGTACAAGTAGCTAGACACACAGAAGTCAGCCAAGCGCTTAATAAAGCCCGAGAACTCATGTGCCAACCTAAATCTCTGAGGTGCAAATCGTGAACCACCCAGAACAAGCTTCAAGAGGAGTTACGATGGTACTTACGAGACTGGCCAAAGAAAGGTCAAAAAGGATTTTTCTCGTTGCGGGTCTTTAACGTAGACTGCAATGGATCCGATAAAGTTCACCACTACGAGGTCCGAAGTTCCGCGCTTGATCTGGAAATGCCACGGTAGAGTGACCTACTTGAAACTAGCGGTCGAGATGCCTATCAATGTTTACGGTCGAGTAGCCGGCTTATCGGTGATTTAGTGGTCGTATCCACCGTCTACGGCTATGGGTAAGCGTTTGCCAGAACAGGTGGTTATAGTCCTTCCTGCACCTATTGAGAGCTATGCGCTTTTCGCACAAGAGATCTACCTAGTTCATTTCAAAGGACCGCAAATCTTTTCGGGTTGATTGGAAAATCTTTCACAAAGTTTGCCGAAGCATGGTGGATAAAAGCCGCCTCTTTTTTACAGCGCTTGATCTCCTCCTCGTGTCGTGAGTTGATTCATTCCTATTTCTTCCTAATCATCCAGCTAGGCGACAATTCCACTTCTCCCCGTACTATGCTTTGATCGTGGGTACACCAATCTTCTATTGCTTGCTCAAATCCTTCACGAAGTGTACCTTTACGATTTAATTGAGTATCTCCTCCAGAAGCTCGTAGCTATAGTGTTTCTTAGTCAAAGTGGAACCGTCGATTACACTCACCCATCTCATGGAAATCTGGCATCGTTACGGTGATACCCATCGCATTCTGAGGTGAGAATTGAAATCATTTGAAAAATAAGCGACGTAACCCTGTTCAAGAGTCACGTCGCTTTAGTTTTTAGTGTCTTGTTGCTGACCAAATATTAGTCCAACACACTACGTCGATCAGGAATCACTCTCCGCAGATGGCATGATGATATCCCAGATACCGACTGCCAAAACCGCAACCACACCACTAAACAAAGCAATTACGATTCCTCCCAAAATATCCTGCAGGTACATCCCTACATATGGGATCATGCCAAGGACACCCGCGGCTGATGCAGCACCTACAGCGATTGCAATTACACTGTAATTAACCCGAGAATCCGAGTCAACGCACATGCTACCGTAAATGAGTCCAAGTACTACTAGGGCCACGGATCCAAGATCCATGGGAATCTGATCGCCAGCAAAGGCGACAATAACGGCTACAACAACCGATAAGGCAACAACTACTCTCGTTAACATGGGTCAAACCCTCCTTAAGAACGCTGTTCTTCACAACGGCGGTTCCTCTGACCCCTACTGAACACAAATGGGCGAGGTCGTTCGCCGCGAGTTCCAGCTAACTAGGATTATAGGAATAAATAAATGGAATATAGATGCAAGAATTTGTTATCACACAAGCAATCCATTTGTACCGTGAAACCTGCTTGTTCAGTGAAACCTGCAATTCGTCCAACTACCATACTCGCAGGTTGGGAGTGCAATTCAGGTAAACAACGAGAAATCTCGATCTATTTGGGTGGTCTGTTGTGCACGATTAGGCTTTTGTGGTTTGCGTTTCATTGCCATCCTTTAAATACCGTGTGACTCGAAACGAGCACAAAGACCACCACTCGAACGGTACTGAGAAACCATTCAAAACCTACCTGTAACAGCGGGAATGATCGTTTACAACCTGCCTTTTGGAATGATGAGACACTCCAAGATAGTTAAACAGTAAACCGGATTTCTTTGCGCTGTAAGTTCAAATCAAAACGCCAGTAGCTGAGACAGATGCTCAGAAATTCTGCCGCTAGGTACCAAAGGTAGGTAAATCGTGCTTCTCTTGCGTCTTAGCGAATTGCTACTGGGTTTATCACAGCTTGTACAGATCCCTCAAATCGTGGCTGACCGAGCACAAACAGAAACTCCCACACTTCCTCTTTAGCTAATTGTCGAGTATCCATATTCTCAAGGATGTATACGCCATTCTTGGTGAGTAACTCCTGGTGTACCGGGAATGCCATTTCAGGGTCTTCGTGAGGCACCACCTCTAATCCCCAAGTATCCGAACCAACTGCGACCACACCAAGACTCGCAAGATACTCAGCACCATCGACACCTAAGCCAGGTTCCCCTGCCATAAAGGCAGAGTTCTCCGTATCGGCCAAGTTCAACCAACCCGTGTGGAAAAGCACTACATCTCCCATACCAATTGAAATGCCCTGAGCTTCTGCCCTCTCTTTGATTTCAGCAGAATTGAACGCGTTTCCTGCGTCAAGCATTGGTTTATCTTGATGTGCGGCCATGTCAACAAGCACTCCGCGCGAAACGATTGGTGGTAGTTTATCTACCGATAGTTGGGTTAAACCAGTCGTTGCGACAAAGTCTTCTGCCTTAATGCCGTTGTAGTAGACATGGTTAATCCCAATGTGTCCCAACCCGTCGATTTGACTTCCAATACCCATCCATGTAAACATCAAATCGTCGTTTCCAGAGGTCTGATTAGTTCCTTGGGTTGCGCCGGTACCTGCTCCTTGTAAGACTGTCAGGGAGAAAGTCCGTGGAGGATATGCTGGCGTATTCCACCCGGTGAGAACTCCTAGCGGATAGGTCTTTCCCTCTGTTACAAGCTGGGCTGCTTTTACTACGAGCTCTGGGGACAGATTATTGATCGCACCCAAAGTATCTTCAGGTCCATAACGAGACGGATGCCATGATTCATCGTCCTGTGCCAGCGGTGATAAAGCAAAGATGCAACAAACAACCAAAATCAATCTACGCATGGGAAATCTCTCCTTCAGGTTCTATCGTCATTATTATCGGCTAATCCGCTTGTTTTAGAGCGAACACTTACTTGCAGAAGGCACCAATCGTCGAGCGATCCATCCTCTGATTAGTTCGTAGCGTAAGTCAATCTGCTGATTTTTATTCAATCTCTGTGAGTTCTGCTGGTTCGGTAGTCAAGCGCGCGCTCGCAACTCCAGTGATCGCAGTATTGATCTTCTTGGACGTCGTTTTGATCTGATCCACGTCTGTCTGCATGTTGCCGAAGTGCTTCACAAGATTGTCCGTCCGAGTTTCTAACCGCCCTACTTCATCCGTCAATTTCACAAGGGTATCGCGGATCAATTTGGCGTTCTTTGCCACAACTTGATCGTTGTAAAGTACCCGAATCGTCGCGATCGCAGCCATCAATGTGGAAGGTCCAACAATGAACACCTTACGTTTTCGAGACTCACTCATGGCTTTAGGACTAGAGGCGATTTCCAACACGATTGCATCGGATGCCACGAACATGAGCGCTAACTCCGCTGTCTCGCCAGGCACAATGTACTTCTCGACTTCCTTAACTCGAGTGATCACACTATCCTCGAAAGCCTTCCTGGCTAAATTGCGCTTCTCTTGCTCCAACTCTGGATCCTGCATTTCCACATAGCCACTCGTCGAAAATTTGGAGTCGAGTGGGATATCGCCAGTAGGTGGTGGTAATTTCAACAAGCAATCAACATTACCTCTACCATCTCCTTTCTTCGTGACCTGGGCTTGAATCTCATAGAGCTCGTCCGGTAGTGTGTCTCTCAGAATATCCTCGAGTATGACCTCTCCAAATCTTCCGCGAGTTTGTGAATTTGAGAGTACTCGACTGATATCGGTGACAGGTTGCAATTTCTCAAGGATGTTGTTTTGAGAATTCGTGAGATCCGAGAGCTTACCCTGCAGGTCCTGGAGTGACTTGTGAGTACGATCAAGTGTTGTGCTCGTGGATTCAGACTGCTGATTCAGCTTGGTGTCGATGTAGTCTCTTAGTTCCAGGACCACGTCTCTCGACTGCTTTGGATCTTTCGTGCGTAGAAACGTGACGATTCCTACCACAAAGCAGAGAAGTAGCAATACCACAGCAACGCCGAGTAACGCGACAATCATTGATTCCATTGTTTCACTCCGAGTGTCGAAAGCCTTTGTGTCCTAGTGACTGAACTGTTGAGTGTCTCACTCAATGTCACTGCGAGTGGAAATCTACCAAATCTACCTCATTATTGAAAGTAGAGAACCACTTAGATCGGAAATTCCACGATGTGAAAATGTAGATCACATTGAATGATTTGGATCTCTTCTAAATTGAGAGAATCTACACGACTAACGGTAATTTGAAGAAGAGTTTTCTTCAGGTGGTAGACATGAGAAGAGATTCGTTAAAGGTCACATCCACTTACACCGGATCGTATTCTCTCAAAAAGTACTGTGGTTCATGGCCAGCCAAGGACCCTTTAAAGGTTTGCCTTTTTACGCAATCAAAAGAGTATTTTTTTCCAACTTCCAATCCCCTGAGTTTTCCAGGCAGTTTGGCGGTATCGACCTTTCCTACCACCAAGCCGTTTTCCGTCTGTAAACCCCATCTACCCGTACTTGATTTAAATTGCACAAACTCCCCTCTCACACGGCATTGTGCTTCATTCAGAATTTCATTTGGATGGCTTTTGACATCATAAATCAGTTTTTTTGCATTGTGTAAATGTACATTACTACCTTTTTTTACTTTGATCTTCGGATCCGCCCAGGAACAAACCAAATCCGACTCACTTCGAACCAAGGCCTTTAGCAGGTCTATATATAAATTTGCGTACTCAACGCTGTATTGCTGCGCCAATCCGCGAAGATCGTCAATTTTGTGTGAATGGTCTAGAGTACTGTCAACCTGCGTCAGTGCATCCAAAAGTAATCTATTCGGTTCAAATAAATCTTGGTTTTCATTTGATGCTGCAACGAGTATTTCCACAGATCCTTCTTGAGCGGGCACCAAGATGTCTAAATCTAGTTGGGACTTTTCATTGTTGCCAAGAGTGCCAGTGATGTGTTTACCAGCACTAATGATTAACCTTCTCAAACGAGACGAGATATCCTCATAGTCTCTCCACTTTAATTGATGTGTAAATGGGTGGAGCTCCGACTCAATCTTAAGCCGAATTACAACCCTATTTCGATCGACTGCTTCTTTCACCAATTGATCGAACTTTGTTCCAGGCTTTCGTACATAGACATCCGGATTAGGAAGAAAATCCTCCGGTATGTCATCGTCTTGTTCCTCTAGAGTGATTGGTTTATGCAAATCGTTGGTTTCACAGAGATACCAACCATACGGTGAATAGTTCTCTACCATGGTGAGTAAATCGATTTCACCGCATCTCAGTTTCGTTGGGATGTCCTTATGGACACGAACTACGAGAAACCTAAAAGCAGTTTTATCGGGCTCTACCACACAACCAATGTAGGGATCACCAAAGTGATCTTCAGTTTGAATGACCTCAGGACTGTCATAAAAAATCAGGGTTGATCGGTAGGTGACTGATTTATACATCTTGCACAACCTCACAGTAATCTAGAATCTTGAAGTCTGAATACGGCCACCAAGTGAAGTGACCGTCTTGTTCTCCCGCTTGAAAAAGCATGCCCGCACCTTTTTGGAGGCTTACTTTACAGATTCTGTACTTTGACATTCTCCTTTGAGTTCGAATTCTTGCTGTCTCCGCATCAATGAACAATGACAGACCGCGATAAAAGCACTCAAGTTTGGATGTCTCCAAGAGTGCTCTGTTTGGATTACGTTTCCTAAAAGAGTCAAAATCTCGCTCAGTAGGAACTGGCCCTTTAATCATTCGGTATAAAACCCGTGCACTTCGTATTTCCTCAGCCCCAGGAGTTGGGCAGTCGCACGATAATTCTTCACGGTACCTAGGTACATCAACCAACTGCGATATCCCTAGCAGACGGTTGCAGGATTGCTACGGAATCTAACTCGTGGTGATTCTGCCGTTCGGTAAACAAGAGATGTGAGATATCACATTACAAATATTGAATTATGGATGAATTCATCTCATCGGTTGGTCATGCACATCCATTTGAACTGCTGAGCTGGTAATTAAAGTCAATCATCTCTTACTCTTGTAATTAGCTTTTGAACATCAAGCAGAATGGCAAGTCTCAGCAGAATGGCAAGTCGCATCCTACTATTGAAGGATGTCACCAATACGAGTAGCCACCCCACCAGTTGTCCCTAGATCTTCCGGTGTCATGATCACAGTTCACGGCGACATACTCTTCCATGAATATCAGAATCTGATCACGAATCTCGATTTTCGGGTAGGGGTGCTGTAGTCCGACCTAAATCACCAGAACATCGGCCAGGCACCCTCAAACTGATCTCTGTTTTGTCGATGGGAACGATGAAGACCTATTCCCATTCTTCAGAACGTCGCTAGATAGCGCTCCTGATGGGTAGTTAAACAGCGAAGATCAAGCAAAATCGGTCGAAAAATGCATGTGAGCATGAAATGTCTATTCTTCATGCACCAAATGTTTGCTCTTCGCTCCACTTACGCACATAATTCAAGACAAATCGCAATTCAATTGTGTTACTCTGGAGGCACTAGCCTATTATCTTCGTTCTCATCTTCGCTCATCCTATTCCGTAAAATCTGGCGCACAAACTGTTCCGTTTCACGGTCGTTGGTCTCCACAATTTTCCGAACATACTCGGTGACGACGTTTTCCCTATTCAACCTGATGGCAACGTCCATTGCCCGGTCATAGACCTCATTCACATCGATGTCGGTTACTTCGTAACCCCACCCGTTACTCAACCAGTGCAACGCGATCAGGGCGGAGCCTAAAGCAAATCCAGGAGCCGAATCAATGTGATCTCTGGCTGCCCTGCTCAGTGTTTTTGGGTCACAGGGACTACGTTTCGCAAGGTCTAATGCCAGTTCGTATAACTTTAGCTCCTTTGCCGTCGCAAACCATTTTCCTTCTTCTCCGGGGGTCGAGGCGATGAGGTCCGTCAGAATCTCTGACGCTTCCTTCATGGGATATCTCTTTGCCACATCACGAAATCTGGCGAGATACGTAATACCCAGTGCCGACCTTAGGCCATAACGTCGATAGGCCTCGTCATGAAAGCCAGAGGAATTCAGGATTTTTTCGCAGGCACGATCAATCATCGGATTTGGTTCGTTCAAGCCTCTGGACGCCTCGGCGTAACGCAACGCTTCTCCCTTCTTGCCCATGGCCAATAACGCTTCAACCCCGAAGCGGCGGTAATGCCAGAGGGTTAGACTTTGCAGTGCCAGTAGGTCGAGGAGTTCCTCATTGCGTCCGGCCACCAGCAGACAGGACAAGCAGGCTGTTGTGCCACGAAAGTAGCTAGGTTGGTTTGGATTGGACCAACACAACCGCAATGTTGGCACCAATTCCTCCGCCCAAAAATTGGCGACTTCTACTGACCCGCATATCTCTCCCCAGTGGTCGCCGACTGGCGCCAGGTAGTCGACACCATCCTCCTCCTTTGCCTGCCACAAGCGTTCCAGCCATTTTTGCCGTGTAGTGTCATCCGCTGGCGCGTTGATGATAACAGGTAGCAGTTGGTCAAGTGCTTTGTTCACAGCAGAACCCAATGCACCGCTGGAAGTGTTCACATGCTCCAGCGCAGGCCATAACTTTTCGATCAGGCGAACGGCACCCTCTGCCCCCAGATCAGGTTCTTTTCTGGCTACCTTTTTTATTTCGGAAACGGCTTCACGAACGCGCTGGCAAGCCAATCTGGAGGACTTCCAACCATACGCTCCCGCACGAAAGCGTGCAGCAAAAGTCCATTTGTGTGTGCTACGGGTGCTCAATGGGAACCTAACCTTTATCCACGGCTCATTCGATAGCACTCACCTTGCTTCAGTGCTATACACTGGCCTAGATATTTAGTCAAATATCTCATCGTCTAGGATGACTTGGTCTGGAATCGGATATCCAGTCTTCAAGAGGACGAGTATGTGTTGCAATGTTGCTTCGGTTAATAGATTGAGGGTTTCCTCTTCCGTGTCACCGGCTACGTGAACACCTGGTAACTGTGGGCAGAATCCATGAAAAATGTCCCCATCTTCTTCCACCTCAAGTAAATCCTTTATCTTCATTTTTGCCTCTCTTGTGATTACCTAATACTCAATGGAAGAGAAACTACGACTTTGCCTTCGGCGAACCCATAACAGGTGTGACAACTCGAATTGTCTTTCCTTCTTGGATGCCTTTTAGCTGTGTCGCACTCTCAAAAACACCAATATCAGGTCCTTTATCGTAAGTTTTTCATTTTCAGTCTAACTTAATTCTAAATCATGCCCCTTTGTTGTAAGTAGTACAAGAAGTAAAAGTACTGGTTGAAGCTAGGCGTCTAGTTCCGTTGCATCTAACAACTGCTAGGTCAGCTCACATCCCTCCGGGTGTTACTTTACGATGAAGTCACCGGTAACTTTCAACTGAAATACGGAACAAACAGGAGGATCTAGTTCGCAAAACCGTCACGCAAGTGGGGATCACGGGGACCCGCACGTTCCTTCAGCGGCGAGCTTCAGTGGTAAGTCCAGAGAGTACCGTCTGGCTTACATTGGTTCGGCAAATTGACGATGGCATGTGCCGTAATCGAACGCTGGTGAACTCAATAGCGCCACGAACATGCCATACCAATCACTAAAGCAAATGCCTCCCTTACTGAGCACTAGAAGAGAAGATTGATTGAGCGTACGCTCATAAACTGATCCACGTGGATTGCGATTACTGACAGAAGCTGAACAATACGCGGTCGTACTGCTTACTCCCTTACCAGTCATACTCGAGCGTATCGGTAAGATCCCTTGATCTGTTGATTCAGAAACTTCCCGTGTGAGCTTGCGTTCCTCAACGCGCGGTGCACATCAGCAGGCACGTCAAAGTACTGATAGATTCTGCCCTTTTTGAAACAAATCTCCAACGTCTGAGATCTGGGGTCATAGCCGATTGAGGCAATGTTGCTGGAAACTACTGTTTCGCGGTGCATAGTGCCTCTTCATTCATCACTTGATCCTTCACTGACGGCATCATGCTGCCGCACCTACCAGATCAGAATCAAGAAAGATATGTGGTCGTGATGACAGTCGTCGCTTTTTAGTAGGTGTTGGCTGTATCTGCACATTGATCTGACATTCACCGATCTCCTTTAACGAAAGCTTTAGGTTGCTCTTCATCAGCTGAGGAGCAACTTCCGCAATCGCTTCGACGATACCTATTGGTGTACTGGCTTCAATATGCAAGCCTGGAATATCGGCGCTCCGGCCCACAAACACTCCGCTTTCCTCACATCTCATGACGGTAATGAGATATATTGCCTGTTGTCTTGCCTGTTGTCCAATTGTGCACCCTTCACCCTGTTCCTAGCTGAAACGACATTCTTGTAAATAAAGCCTATTCACTGGTCATGAACAAGAATATATAGATTGAAGTCTACTCACGTTTACTGTTGTAAATGTCCTATGGTCTTGCACCGATTTTCGGGACACTTTCTGCAATAGAGGATAATGTCAGAACGAGCCGAAGGCACAATTCACGAAAGAAGAATTAGAACTGAAGGTGAGATGCCAAGCCAAACGCATTGAGGGTTTAGAGAAGAGTATAGCCTTTATGAAAGAGACTGCGGCCTAGTTTGCTCAACACACTCCGAACGCCGTGAGTTGGCGTTCCAATCCATTGAAATGAACAAGGCCAGCTTATCCATACAAAAGAAGTGTGGAATACTCAACGTTTCCAGACGTGGTTACTACCGTTGGCGTCAATATGTGCCTATCCAACGTGCCCAGACCGATGAGGTTCTTAAGCAGTTGATCCTTCGACTCCGTGTATCCAGCCCATTTCACCGCCACTTCGGCTCACCCAAAATGTATGTTCTGGTGATTAAGGAATGCTTCCAAGTACGTACGAAGAAGGTAGCACGATTGATGCGCTAATCGGGCACCCAAGGCAGTCCAAGGCGACACAAGTTGCGGACCACGATCCTGACTGGCAAGGCCTGACGCAGCGAAGACCGAGTCCGACGAGAGTATGTGAAGGATGAGCCCCATCGGGTTTGGTACAGCGATGCGACTCACATACCGCTGGTAGAAGGTGACGCGTATTTAGTGGCGTACCAAGATGGCTGTAGTCGTCGCATTACCGGTTGGCGTGTGGGATTGCGACAGAACGCGAGTCTCTACATTGAGGCATTGGAGGCAGGCATTCTGCATTGTCGACC
>MPMU01000150.1 GCA_002238665.1 Gammaproteobacteria bacterium bin55 | reverse complement strand
ACCAAATAGATGAGTGGTTTGCGGCTGCGGATGTACGTGCAGTTGTCAGAATATGGAATAGTTTGTCTAAAGACAAGCGAGTTAAGACAATTGAGCGCATATCAGACCTCAAACGCCGCGCTCAATTAGAAGAGCTGATACACATTGCACAGGATACCGTAGGTTCGAAAATCGATCCTGTGTTTTTCGAGGTACATGGTCAAGAGTCTGTGGCGAAAGTACGGACCTTACTCAAGGAGAATCCCGAATACGAAGGACCTGTCTTGATTACTGATAACACTCATTCCGTGATTGGAACAGTCCATCTCAGACGGTTGCTACATGCAGAGAGCGATACCCAGATAAATGAGTGTCTGCAAACAACGCGTCGGTTACCTGCACAAACGCCCATCCGAAACGCTGTCAACCTGCCTGAATGGCAAATGACTCGCTACCTCCCTGTCGTAGACCGCATGAATCGACCGCTAGGCTTGGTATGCCGAGATGATCTCGTAGCAAGTTCAACTGAAGCAAAGTCTCAAAACAATCAAGTAGAAGACGTGTTGTTGGATATTACCCAATCCATGTTCGATTCTGTGGTTGACTTATTCAAGACAATGGAGCAAACTAAGTAATGTCGGCGATCGTTTTGAACGACCTAGCACGTTCATTCGTCGAATCTCATCCGTCCGAGGCGGTTCAAGTACTCGAACGACTCGGCAATGAAGAAATATTGGCTGAAGTAGAAACTCTCGGTACCGAGCAGCTATTTAGTGTCTTAGACGACCTATCCCCAAGAAGAGCAGGTGAGTTATTCGGTGGCTTAGATAGAGATCGTCAGGTTCAACTAATCGAAAAAGGACCACCTTGGTTCGCACTCAAGATTATCAAGCCTCTAGCCAATGAGGTACGGAGTAACCTTCTTGATACGTTGCCAAGTTCAGTAAAGACAGACATTAATTACTTGATAACTTTTCCAGCGGAGTCAGTCGCTTACTTAGTTGATGTAGCGGCGGAGACACTCCGCGTCGAGCTATCCGTAGGTGAAGCCATAAATCAGCTTCGTGCGCGTTCCGACTACAAAGAAAACTCGATCTTTGTCGTAGATCACGAAAGCACATTGATTGGGCGCGTTTTTGTCAAAGATCTAGCGTTGTCATCCGACACCGACCCCATTGTGAAATTCCTGGAATCCGACATTGAAACAGCCGAGATCTGGGAGAGTAGGAAGTCTCTTATCGAACGATTAGGTGATAGTACGGAGGAGATCATCCCGGTCATTGACGATCGGCGCAAACTCCTCGGCGTCCTGCACCATGAGGTTATCCATGAAGCAGCCGAAACAGAAGTTATTGCAAACGTTCAAACCATGGTCGGTGGTAGCAAACAAGAGAACGCTCATTCAAAGGTCTCTGAGTCGATCAGGTATCGTATTCCTTGGCTTTTGATCAACTTAGCGACCACCTTCCTCGCGGCTTCGGTGATCGCGTTATTTGAAGGATTGATCGCCAAATTCACAGCTTTGGCCGTTCTCTTGCCAATTGTGGCAGGACAAAGCGGCAACACAGGTTCCCAAAGCATGGCGGTAACGATCCGCAGTTTGGCACTTAAGGAGATCGGACTGCGAGAATGGTGGTTCCTTGGCAAGAAAGAATTTCTTGTCGGTGTAATCTCTGGAGTTTCCATCGCGTTGGTTTGCGCGCTGGCTGTGTTCATGTGGAGTCAGTCGTACGGTTTAGCGCTGATCATCGCGATTAGCATGGTCACTGCTTTATCACTCGCTTGTAGCGCAGGTGCGCTGGTACCCATTATCCTTGCTCGATTTGGCGTAGATCCAGCAACGGCTTCTTCGATCATCTTGACAACTTTTACCGATGTAGTGGGATTTTTCTCGTTTCTCGGAATTGCGTTGATGTTGGCGTTCTTGCTTTGAGGAAAGTAATCTCAACAAGGACTTGGGATTCAATACAGAGGAAATTAACCAACTAAATCGAGTTGTTGCGTCTTAGATTTAGTCTTATCCGACGATCTCTCCAGCCCAGAGCTTCTCAAGAAACTCAATGACTGGATAAACGCGAATATCGTCAATCAACAACTGTCGCGTACCCTGGTAGATGCCGATTTTTTGAACGTTCGTATTTTTCATTT
>MPMU01000016.1 GCA_002238665.1 Gammaproteobacteria bacterium bin55 | reverse complement strand
TAGCCAGGCAAGTCGATTTCGCTGGTCGTAGTCCAACCGGCCTCTTGCTTTTTCAATATCAAGAAACACATCTCTCGCAGCTGCGAACTCGCTGATTCTTTCATAACAATCCGCCACTGCATGTAGCTCTTTCGAGCCAGCGGGCAAGGATTCCTCAAAGCGCTCTACTACCGATTTCGCAACATCTTGCCGACCTTTGTTCAGATGAGTTTCAAATAGAAACAGGAATAGTTGAGTTGAAGGACCCCGGTCATTGAGATGCGCTTCTACGTATTGGATTGCTTCTTCTTCAAGTCCGAAACGTAACATGGCCTCGGCCCCTTCCGCTAGGGAATCGGGATCAGAGGAGTTAAGGTTGACAAATCTACCCCAGAGATCCTGAACCTTTGAGGTTTGGGCGGTGAGAAGATAATGTGAAGACAAGCCCTTATACCAAGCTACTTCTTCAGGGTATGCGGCGAGTAGTTTTGCATACTCTTCCTCTAACTCAGAATGTCGATTGGCGAGGGTGTACAGGCTCAGTAATCGTTGCCGAACCTCGGTTGAAGAATCCTCTTCTGCCAAACGCAGATAGAGATCGATGGCGTTCTCATATTGTTGCAAAGCGATAAATTGGTCGATTTGCAGTTGTCGTAGTTCTTCACTCAATGGCTCACGTTCTTCTAGTGCCACTAGGAAAGCAGCGAGATCTTCTCCCTTCTTATAGGCTTCTTCTAGCAACGCAAGTGCATACAGGCGATCAACTCCAGTTGTCGCGCTGTCGTAGGCTTGCCATGCAGATGTTTGAGCGGTGGTGAAATCTTCTATTTCAATTGACCATTCGGTTTGTCGGAGCAATTGGCTGGTATATTTCTTGGCGTCGACAATCGGGTTGAATAATTCCAGGGCTTGAGCCGTATGGTCCAGAATAGCCAGCACGATAGCGACTTGGTTCTTGCGTTCTTGATCGCCACTCTTCGCAAATGCAGTCAATGCGTCGATGTTGTCTACATCGGCATCAATCATGGCTAGCCGTAGGTGAGTGATTTCTCGTTCGTTCGGATCGGCCGTGGAGTCAGCAACTTGCTCGTACCATAGGACTGCGTCTTGTGTTTTACCTGATGCGTCGAGTAATCGACCCTTCATGTATTGACCACCTTCGGTCGAATGTATCTGTAAGGACTGATCGATCGCTTCTAAAGCTTCGTCCCTTAGTCCGTGTCGCCATTGGAGGTGCGCGAGAGTTAAGAGGCTTTTAGCACGATGGATCGATGAATTGTTTGCATCTGTACTGAATTGCTTGAGATTAGCAACTGCGTCTTCAAAACTCTTGTCTAGTACGATCTGGTTATATAGAGCGTTGAATTGACTTAGATCAAGAGAACTTTCAGTTTTCACTTGCTGGTCAAGGAAGTCATCGATTGAAGTCGCTTGGACTCCCCAGGGCGCAAAGACTAGCGCCAACAAAATCCATCTAGATGTCCATGCCATTAGTTTGGGATATGCTCGCAACATTTCTAGATTACCTCGGCCACCTTCGATAGACCAACTCACCGAAATAGACGATTAAGGCGAGTAAAACCAACCAGGGCCAAAGCCTGGTCACGACAAACGAGAGTTCACCTGGACTCAAGCTCAAGCTCTCTAGACTCATAATGCTTGATTGTGACAATACTTGTCCTCCCGTAAATTCCGCGAGATCTTGTAGCGATAAGGCGTCTTCGGGATGGACTTGTGATTCCAACGACTGATCTGAAGCAGCCTGGTCCACTGCATAGATCCAACGTTGTTTGGTTGTGTCCTCAATACCTAGATAAATGGTCTCGTTGTTGGGTATATCGAAGCGTGCCTGATATAGATTAGGAGCCATTTGTGCTAAAGCTACAGGTTCTGCGAACTCGGGGGATGCTACAGAATCTTGAAAACGAACTAATGAAGGAGCTTCGGCAGATTGAAGCCCTGCTAATCTGGCATAGACCGTATTGTTTAGACGCTGAAGATCTATCTTGTAGGGATCTGGGTTCGTTGAGGTTAATGCCACTAATCGACCAAGAAACTCTGGATATTCTGGCCACTCTTGCCAAGATTGAGTACTGCTACCTAACGGTTCGGTAGTGAGTGTGGTTACTTTACCTAGTCCATATTGCCACGACGCAAGAATGGGATGCTCTGTCTCCGCTTCTTTAACCAGCACCTGCGCTTTAGGCCGTTTTTCTACTTCGGAATAACCAGCAATTGCAGGTATACCGTCCTCTATGCCCTGTAGCCAGCTCATGTTGGATTTTGTTGAGAGCGAGAATTCTCCAGTCTTAAATAAAGGCGGTGTGGCTAAAGAGGGTTGTTTCAGAATTAGGTCGACTAACTGAAACTGATTGCCGACCGAATAAAACCGACCTTGACCCCAATTGGCAATATTGGACATCATGAGGTTGTGTCCGCCTTGCCCAACAAGAATCGTGGTTACGTTGATTCGATCTTTGGAGATCTTTCGCACCATGGCTTCGTAGTTCGCATCTTCTACGCCGGCATCGGTAATTAGGACAATGTGCTTAAATCGTGTATTGACATTCTTTAGTCCGTAGTACGCCTCTTGCACAGCAGGATATAAGACCGTACCGCCGATTGCTTTCATGCGGCCAATGGCTCGATCAATCTCAATTTTGGTGGAGGCTGGTTGCATGGGCACCGCCCAGTGCTTATTCCCGTAGAACTCCACGATGCCAATGCGATCATGTGGCTGCAAGCGGCGAACCGCAACTCGGGCAATGTGTTTGGCTAATTCGATTCGAGAGCCTGCCATTGACCCTGACGTATCAAGGATGATTGCTAACGCGACGCTCGGATCAATGTTGTCCTGTTTGCCTTGTATTTTTATAGGTAAAGCGTCCGCAATCGGTTCTTTCGAATATCCACCATCACCAAAGGATCTTTTTCCACCTGAAACGATCAATCCGATCCCCTCAGTCGCTACAAGCCGCTTCAGGTTTTCCTGAACATCTATCGAAAGCAAGTCCGCAGGGACATCATCAAGCCACACGACATCGAATTCTGAAATATTTATCGTTCCAAGCTCTGTCACCGATGTGCTACTAATTTGAAATCCAGTTCCGAGCAGGCGTTGTAGGTCACCGAATTGGTTACTTTCTTGATCTCTAACGTACAGGATTCGAAACGCTGGTTGCACTGCTACAACAGACTTCAGTGTGTTATTGGATAAGTCTGAATCGATGGCCGCGTCCACCACAAGTTGGATTGTGAGTTCGACAAATGCTCTCTCAGGTGCTTTAAAACTAAGCACTCGAGTCGTCGGGCTCGTTTCAGCATCGAATACATCCTCAGTGAGAATTTCTTGGTCGGCCAGGACCTGGAGGATTAAGTCTGATCCAGTACCAACGACGCCCACTTCAAGGGCCATGTCTGAATTAAGGCGTGCGGTTTGCGCGAGCACAGTGGATGGGTACAAGTCCTGGTGAGTACTCTCTAAATACACCGAATTCACGGGAATCGCACGCTCGGTGATTCCTTGTAGAGGAATACCCCAATGGGTGTCAGTTGATAATCCGTCAGAAATTAACGTAATCGACGCTTGTACACCGAGTGGGATTACCTGTGCTGCCAGTGCTAGACCATCGGATAGAGATGAGCGATTTTCGTCCTCCATGTGGATGGCTCGGACACCTGTGAAATTTTCGCCTGGGCCTCCTATTTGGACCAGCGTAATGTCGCCATCAGCGCTCAGATTCTCAACCAAATCAAGCGTAGTTTGCCGGGCATTCTCCTTGATCGCCTCGTCTAGACTGTTGGACTGATCTAGAACAATGGCGAAATGTTTCGTGGCTTGACTTGAGAGCACAACTGGTTGCATGAGAGCTACCGTCAACAGTACGAGTAAGATCGAGCGTAGCATTGATTGACCGCGTAACGTAGGTTGTCGAGGTAAAAACCAAACTAACGGGACCAGCAGAATTAGCAAGCCGAAGATCGGTACTGAGAAGGAGAAATCCATCAGGGAATGAGTCTGCGTTGGTAGAGGAACCATTCAAGGGCTAACAACAAAATTGCCAGACCGACCAACCAAGGTCCAATGTTTCCCCAAATGTCTGACCTTGATTGAGGCAATTGGTCTGACTGCGGCTGTTCACCAACGGTACCAATTAGTTCGGTAATACCGGAATCAAGAAGAGATACAGCTAAAGTTGCCGAGGGGGCGGTAGCTTCGGATGTCGGTCGCACCGGAATGAATTCACTTCCGAGCAAGGCAGATGCTAATTCGTTTGATACAGCAAGAGAATCCAAATCATTGCCTACCACAAGGGGTTGACCCGCCGCTACGAAGGCATATTGCGCTGATTCATCGCCGAGCCAGCGAATGGCTTTGGCGATGAAAACGGGAAAAGCCGATGAATTTGTGAAGGCGATATCCTTACTCAGTAACCCATCTTCAATGGTGAGTGTGCGAACTTCGGTAGTCTCAAATCCGATTAGAAATCGTTCTCTTTCTGCCCCATCGTGCTTGGCTGTCTCAATCTGATCCATTCCTAATCCGAGGGATGCAGATCGCAACTTGCTGGCATCGTCGTATCGAGCCGGAATACCAAAAGTCACCATGGAATCAAGCGCACGGTTGGGAACAACCCGGAGTACGGGGTTGCTGGAAGGTGCATCCGCTGTGCCTTGCTCGACACGAACTTGCTCCCCGGATTGCACGATGACAATACCAGGGTCAGAGGCAATGACCTTATAGAGTGAAGAGTCAATTTCCGAATCCACAAATACAGGAATCAGCCGCTTCAACGGTAACCGTAGGCGGGCGGAGTTATCTACTGTAAATCGATCTTCGACATCCAGCGTGGCCGTCAGTAGTGATCCGTCGGCACGAACTCCCGGAATTAGGTACGATTGTACGGCAGTCTCTATCCAGGAATCCTTTGAGAGTGCCTCACCGTTTACGAGAATAGTGAGCGTTGGGGGATCTAAAGAGACCTTAGACGAACTAGCAAATTCGACCAGTACATCAACCATTTCCACTGAACCCGTTGAGGAAGGACTCCACCCTAAAGAAGTGATTCCCCAATTGACGGATTCTTCCGTGGTGATCGGTTGTTGAACGATGGACATGTTTTTGGGAAGCGATGCGAAAACTGTATCGTCAAGCATTACATCCCCATAAACGACCAAGCGGGTACCGTTTGGGATCTGATCAGTGGTACCTAAGAGTCTTAAAAAGTCACTTAAAGGTGAGACTGATCCGTCAGGTTGAATGTCCTGTAACCTTCTCCCGGCAATGCTGTGGTGTTCTCCTTTATTAAGTATTTTCAGGGTCCTTGCGGCCCCAAGATACACCTCACGTTGGTGCTCAGGTAGGTTCGCCAAGTCTGCTAGTAATAGATCTTTCGCACGTTCAAAGTCTTCGATATTTGAGGTGTATGCTGATCCATCTAGATACAGAACATGAAAGCCGACCTGCTCACCTGTTTCTCTTTCAGGGTCCGCGAGTGCCAGCCACAATAAAGTACATATCGCCAGAATTAACAAATATGCCCACCAATGTCTAAATCGGTCTCGAAAAACACGAACCGGAACGTCTCTGACGGATGCCTGCCAAAACATAAGGGTAGGTACCGTAACTTCCGTGTTTCTCGGTCGTAGCTGTTGTAGAAGATATAGCCCAACAGCAATGGTAGCGATACCGCCTAGAACGACGAGAGTTGGTAAAAAGAGAAACGTCACTGAATCTAGACCGGGTACTGGAACATCGAACTAAGCTGCTTCAGAACATCCTGCTCGACATTGACAACCAACAATCCAGAGTTGCTGGCAGCTGCGTCGTTAGCAAGTTTTCGTGTGAAGTCTTGGTATGCATTGCGGTATCGAGTCAAGACAACCGGGTCGATCGATATATCCAGACCTATATTCGTTTCACAATCGAGAAGTCGAACATCGCCGTTCAGTTCTGCTTGTAGGGTAGGGTCGCCATCCGAATCTTTGACTAATTGGATCAATATCGATCGATGTTTCACGAGGCGCAATCTACGTGCAAAATCCTCAAAAACCATTGGATCAAAGAAGTCGGAAATCACTACGAGCAACCCTCTTCGAAGCTTGTATTGGCCAAACTCAGCTAGTGAATCAGAAAGATCAGTCGTTGTACCTTGATATAGCTCAGACATGAGTCTGGCGATTGGAATGAGATTGTGTTTACCCGTTCTTGAGCGAGTTAGTGTATGCAGTTGATCGGTAAATGAATAGAGAGCCACACTATCGTGTTGGCTAAGTGAAAGCGACGTTAGCGCGAGCGCGCTTCGTAGACCTGCGATAATCCGGGAGGAATCCTCAAGGTACATGCTGGCTGACTGATCAACAAGCAAATAGATCGGTAAGTTCCGTTGTTCTTCGAAGATTCGGATAAAGAGCTTGCCAAGACGTTGGTATATATTGAGATCTATAGCTCGAATATCGTCGCCAGGTACATAGGCTTTGAAATCCTGAAACTCCAAACCACTACCTCTTGAGGGGGAGTTCTGATTCGCGAAAAAACCGCCTTGCGGAACCCGTTTTGCTCTCAGTGTAAACGCTTCAAGCGCGCTCAGGAACTCCGTATCGAATAGCTCCTCAAAACTTAGTTCTTGAGCCATGATTGAATGGACTACTCGACGTGATTCGGGTGTTTGATCTTGGTCAGGACTTGATCGAGCACTTCATCTGCAGTAACGTTGTTTGCTTGCGCGCTGAAATTAAGCACGATTCGATGTCTGAGTACTGGCTTGGCAACGGCATTAATGTCATCGGTGCTGACCGCGTATCTATCGTCCAACAGAGCTCTTACCTTACTTGCCAAAATTAGACTTTGCGCTCCTCGAGGACTGGAACCCAACATAACGTACTCATTGGTTAGGTGTGATGCATAGCTGCTGCCAGGCTGGGTAGCCATGACTAACCTGATGGCGAAATTCTTAGCAACCTCTGGAACGGCTACGGCACGGGCGACTGAGCGCATTTTGAGAATCGTGTCTGCATCACAGACTGGACGTATTTCCGGCTCAGATTCACCGGTCGTACGATCAATGATCTCGTGATAGGCAGTTTCTTCCGGATAGGTCACTAATATTTTCAGTAGAAAGCGATCTAGTTGTGCTTCAGGCAAAGGATAAGTCCCTTCCTGTTCCACTGGGTTCTGCGTAGCCATGACACAATAAGGCTCAGGTAACGTGATTGTGTTATTGCTTACCGTGATCTGATGCTCTTGCATAGCCTCAAGTAATGCTGATTGCGTCTTTGGGGTTGCACGATTAATTTCATCGGCTAGTACCAGATTGGCAACCAAGGGACCTTCCCTGAACTGCAATGTGGGGTGCCCTGCCTCCGAGTCTTGCAAGATCATCGTTCCTTGAATGTCAGCAGGCATTAGATCTGGCGTGAACTGAATTCGCGAAAATTTCATGCTTACTGCTTCACTCAACGTACGCACGAGTAATGTCTTGCCTATTCCAGGGACACCCTCTAGTAGAACGTGACCGCCTGCGATCAGAGCAGTCAGGACACCCTCAATGACGTCCTCCTGACTCACGATGTATTTGGCCACTTCCTCCTTAATTGTCTGGAAAGTAGCATTAAAGTCTGAAGCTTGTGCTACCGCGGTTGCACTGCCTCCTAGGCTTGATTCTTGCATAAAGACTCTTTATTTAAATGGCTTCTGGAGGACTGAAATAGTCTTGTATCAGTCTCTTCATCCATGGATTGATTTTGGGTTGTGGTATGGCACCGATACTTTGATCGAATGTGCCTTGGGAATCAGCACCGACTAGGTCTTGGAGCTGTACGTTAGGTTCTGAATTCTTTCGACTGATTTTCATGCGACCAGGATTGGTGTGTCCGGAGAGTTGATCGGGCATTGGAACGCCAAGCAGTTTTGCCGCGACACCCCTGGTCTTTTTCAAGCCACCGGCACCGCTACGTCCATTGGCATCTGGATTCTCTTGTTGCGGACCTGCACCTGAAGGTGAAAGTTGTCGGTCTGCAGGTGCTTTTCTTTGTTCAATCATTGGCTTGGATGATGCCCCTGCATCTTGTTCTTCATCTTCTTCATCCTCTGACTCCATTGATTCCTCATCAAGGTCATTGTCTTCCCTCGTAGGGAAATTGCTACTGTCGGAGGAAGATGTCGACACCTTGCTACTAGAGGAAGATTTGGATGTTCCGCTCAGCTGATTACTTGACATCTCAGGGGAAGGAGAAGGGGCTTTTGGTTGTTGTTCTTTATCAGACTCTTTGTTCTTTTTTGATTGAGAATGTGGATTTTCCTCTTGAGGGTCACTGTCTGATTTAAAGCCAGTAGATTGCTGGCTATTACTTGATTGCGTCGATTGACTATCAGCATTCGCAGAAATGTTGGGTTGCTGCGATGTAGTCTGTGCCCCAGGTTCTTGATTGGTAGGATCTTGCAACCTTGAAGTGAGCGATTTACTGGATGAGACCAGAGCAATGAAGTTATCACTGGACATTTCATCCGAAGAACGTTCTGGATTTTCGTTCTGCGCTGCTGACTCATCTGATTGATTTGGTTGTTGGTCTGCATCTGCTACTTTCACAGTGTCAACCGTTAATTCTGAGGTGAGTAACTCGAACGAATTCAATGCCAACGCAAAGGAAGCTGCCATCAGGAGTACCAGTGAAACCATGCATTCAATCCAACGGGGGCGCCGAAAATGAACTTTGCCAAAGGACACTGGTTTCAAGTCAAAATCTATCGCGGCTTCTATCTGATGCTTTGACCCTGCGATTGCTGCGTTTTGGAAGTCAGTTCTGTCATTGGACTGAAGAAACTCATCAACGATTTGAAGATCATCTTTAAGTTCCAGTTGCTTGTCGTAAAGCGCTAATGCCCACGCCCGTTCGACTGTTTGATCCTTAAATGGAAAGATCAGTCGAATAAGGCAGAACAAAGCCAATCCAGCTACGGGAAGATAAAGAAGCTCTTGCCATCCGACTTCTACAAACTTGTGCGGCACAACAGCATGAATCCCAGTCATTAACAGGATTAGGACAGATGCAGTCGCAATCGCGTATAGTGCCCACACTCCTAAATTCTGAACCTCCTTTTTGATTACGAATCTGCGCAACCTTTTACGTCCAGTCGCAACGAGTCGATCCAGTGCCTCTTGGTATTCTGCGGCGTTCACGGGCAAATCAGGGTTCTTTGGTCAGTAACGGATCGTCGGGTGCTAATTGTGGAGAGATTCTCTCCATTGCTTCGTTCGCCGATGCGATCATTTCCTGTGGGAGGTTTTTTTCCAGCGCTCTCGAGTAACTTGAGTATGCACGTCTTAATCGACCCTGAGCTTCGTACGCTCTACCTAGTTCGTGGCGAACGACCCCGTCCAGATTGGGGTCGCCATTGAACGCAGCACTAAGAAAGTACCTCCAAGCATTCATGGCGTCTGCTTTGGCCAAATAGCAATCTCCCAGCATCATTTGAACGTTTTGCCGAATCCGCGGAGTTTGAGACAAGCTGATGTATTCCATAGCTCTCTCAGCGACGGTTATCACAAGCTCTCGCCGTTGGCTACAGTTGGTACCAAGGTTGTAGATATTGGCGGCATTCTGAGCGAGAAGAATAAATCTTCTACGTTCTTGAGAAGCCTCCACCGCATACTCCAACAAGCCCATCAGCTCTTTATCCGAGGCATTAGCACTCAATCCCCATTCGATGCCTAACTCTACTGCTTCTAGCACATTCCGATCAGCAGGGTAGGCCTGAAGATAGGCGTTTAAAGCGCTGAGATCCTGCGCGTAGGTTGCTTGATAAAACAAGTGATCTGCAATTGAATATTGGTTCGGATCAACTGCAGTGAATGCAATGTAGTTATTCTGAGGATTTAAATCGATCTGGTAGCCTTTCAAAAAGCTCATCCCGGTAGTAAGTAACCAAATTCCCGACGGAATATCAGCTTCCTGAGCGAGTTCTGACGGAGGAAAATCTGCGTTTTGTTCCTCTAGCATTTTCTTCAGGGTATGTTCCGCTTCTAATTCAGCTTGATATCGGGCATCTTCCTCTGCTTCCAGATCCCGTGGAAATAAGGCCACCTTTCCAGAGAGATTCAGCGTAATCTGTCCCTCCATTCGGATCGCTAGCGAATCTACCTCGTCGATTGGGTCAACAATGGTTGAGTTCACGTAAGTGTGGTAACCAGCGGTATTGAACTTGGAAAACCCGATCTGAGATTCGCCGTACTGTACGGGAAAGAAAAGACTATCGTCAATGATCTGCAAACCTCGAACCGTCACATCTGCTTCTTGTTGTGCTTGTTCAAACGTTTTTTCGTCCGCGGCTGAAAGCGACAGGGATTCGTTGTCGACCTTCAATGTGAGATGAAAGTTCTTGAGCATTGGCCAGCCGATGATTGCCGTGATTTCCTGTTGTTCCAGTTCGTTATCGTGGATTGCCGTTAGATTTGCTGTGCGAGCGCCTTTCTCTCGGATGATCCCCTCTCGAGGCACGTCAAGACGAAACCCTGGTTCGACGATTTGCAGGATTGTGTCATCTTCTGCGTACTGAAGAGTCTCAAATGTTGACTGATTCATCTGCAACGCGTAGGGAGATGCATAGTCGACGATGATGTATGAATCTTTAAACCAAACCGAGGTTTGCATTGCAGCGCGAATCAAGACGTGGTCACCAACGATCTTCGTCGTTGGATCGCCACCAAGATCAGCTTGAGGTACGGTTATCTGACCCGAAACAAACTGCGAACTTAGTAGGAACATCGTCGCAATCAGCTGTGCGGTTATGTTTATATTCAGAATTTTCATAAGCTATTTATTAGCTGTACTGACCTACTCGCTTGATTATGGAAAACTGCAATTAGTACGGCAGCTGATTTGGTCTTAGATGCAACGCAACGCGTGTCAGTTGCAAGATACGTGGAATTGTAGAGTGTCTTTGTGAAGCCAATAACTGCTGTTGGCATTTCTTTCTAAAATTGCAGTCATCTTAATCAAGCCCAGCTTTAAGATAACATCGCCATCCTAAAAGGAGCCATCTTAATGAAATTTATGTTTCGGAAATTGAATCCAATTCCGATTTTCTTAATCGTGTCATGTGTACTCGGGCAAGTTGCTTTCCAGCAACAAGCTGTTGCTGATGAAGTCACTGTCACGCAATTGTCGACCGTTGAAGGTATTACGGAATATGAACTCAATAATGGGCTGAAAATCTTACTTTTCCCAGATCAGAGTAAACAACAGATTACGGTCAATATCACTTATTTGGTTGGCTCCCGCCATGAGGGATACGGTGAAACCGGAATGGCTCACCTGCTAGAGCACATGCTCTTCCAGGGATCAACGAAGCACCCCGACATTCCGAAGGAACTCAGTGACCGTGGTGCTAGTCCGAATGGCACGACGTGGCTTGACCGCACAAACTATTTTGAAACTTTCACGGCGACTGACGATAACTTAGATTGGGCTCTGGACCTTGAAGCGGACCGCATGGTAAATTCGTTTGTGAAGGCAGAGGATCTTGAATCTGAGATGACAGTCGTTCGCAACGAAATGGAGAGTGGTGAGAATAGTCCTGGACGTGTTCTTAGTCAGAGAGTTTCGTCAGCTGCCTATCTGTGGCATAACTATGGGAACTCAACAATTGGTGCGCGTGCGGACGTCGAAAACGTTCCAATTACCAGACTTCAAGCCTTTTATAGGAAGTACTACCAGCCGGACAATGCAATTTTGGTAGTGGCCGGGAAATTTGACACTGAACGTGCGCTGGAACTAATCAAGGAAAAATTTGGGCCAATTCCACGTCCAATCAGAGAAGGCGAAAATGTGCTCTACTCAACATATACAAGAGAGCCCGCTCAAGATGGTGAAAGAACCGTAGTGCTACGTCGCGTGGGTGACAACCAAATCGTATCGATGGCGCATCATATTCCTGCTGCTACTCACCCCGATTTTGCCGCCCTGAGTGTACTGGGGGCTTTAATGAGCCACATTCCTAGTGGCCGCTTGTACAAAGCGTTAGTCGAGACCGAGCTCGCCACAAGTGCGTCAATGAGTTCATTCCCTTTCCGAGAGCCTACGTTGCTTTGGGTCAGTGCCTACGTTAGGAAAGAAAAATCATTAGATGTCGCAGAACAGGCTGCGCTAGAGGTTGTAGAACAGATTAAGAAGGAAGCACCCTCTCAAGCGGAGGTTGATCGTATTCAGAATGAATACGCTGCGATGTTCGAATCCAGTTACACCAATCCTCAAGCCATCGGTCGACAGCTATCTGAGTACGCAGCTCAAGGTGACTGGCGAATGCTGTTTATTTCGCGTGACCGTGTTCAGGAAGTTACGCCTGAAGACGTGCAACGGGTTGCGCAGAAGTATTTAGTGCACTCAAATCGTACAACAGGCTACTTTTACCCTACCGAAGATACACCACCTCGCGTAACTATCGATGAAGCTCCTGATATAAGTACGATCGTCGACGGTTATGTTGGCCGAGAGGATCTAGTGATGGGTGAAGCTTTTGATCCAAGCTACGTCAACATTGACTCCCGTACAGAACGTTTAGCCTTAGATAATGGTGCGAAAGTTGCACTATTGGAAAAGAAAACAAGAGGTGCGATGGTGTCTTTGCGGATGACTTTCCGTCATGGGTCCGAAGATATGCTCACCGATGTCTATCCCGTCTCAGGCTACACTGGCGGTTTGTTGATGCGGGGTACGCAGAGCAAGTCTCGAGAGGAAATACGTGACCTCTTGACAAAGCTGAATGCACAAGGTACTGTATCAGGTGGTCTGACATCTTCGAGTGTGTCCTTTACAACGAAACGTGACAGTCTCCCTGAGTTGCTTCCACTCATAGCTGAGATTCTCAAGGAACCAGCGATGGATGAGAAAGAATTCGAGATTATGCGAGAACAGAGACTCGCATCTATCGAAGGCAATATGAAAGAACCGCAAGCAAATGCAAATCTACGTCTTTCCCAACATATCAATCAATATCCTGAAGGACACCCCTACCATGTCTACTCCTTTGAGGATCAATTAGAGAAGCACAAGGCGGTAACGCTGGAAGATGTCAAGGATTTCCATGCGGATTTTTACGGTGCTCAAAACGGTATGATTGTGCTGATAGGTGACTTTGACAGAAATGGTACTGTTGCACTATTGAATGAGCATTTTGGAGATTGGTATTCTGCTTCGGTTTATGAAAGAATCCAACGGCAATATACAGACTTGGAAACGATCTCCGAAGTGATCGAAACGCCAGATAAATCTAACGCGGTAATGTATGCCATTCAGACATTGCCTCTGCGAGATGATCACGAGGATTACCCCGCACTTCTTATTGGCGGCGAGATACTAGGTGGAGGTTTTTTAAGTTCGAGGCTAGCTACTCGCATCAGGCAAAACGATGGCTTATCGTATGGTGTCGGATCGCAGTTTGGCGCAAGTTCATTTGACGAATATGCAACTGTGTCAGGTTATGCGATCTACGCTCCAGAGAATTCAGAAAGGGTACTGGGTGCATTTTCTGAGGAACTTCAGAAGATCAGGGATTCTGGGTTTACTGAAGAGGAAGTCGAAGATGCTAAACAGGCGATCATTGAATCGAATAAAACTTCACTCGCATCAGACGGCACCGTGGCGAGCATGTTGCTGTCAAATCTTGAACTAAATCGAACGATGCAATTCAGGAAGGGGGTTGAGGAAGCGATGCTTGCTTTGACAGTTGATGAAGTAAACGATACATTCAACAACTACATCGATATGGAAGCTATGAGTGTGTTTCGCGCCGGAGATTTCGCTAAAGCTAAGACTGCTTCAGCCGAGTGACGGATCCTACCGGTCACTGCAATAGATTAAACGGGTGGTGTGCACGTCGCACCACCCAGATTTTGAGATCGTCGTTGAAAGGGGATCGGAAATGAACTACCCAACAAGCTGTGAGACTAAAGTCAGAACAGAGCCGATTGACATTACACTGTTTCGATTTGCAGGATCTTGGGGTCCATTCAAGGTGAAGATTCCGTGTGGCGAGTGTACCTTCACTGAGGATGTGATTCAAGATTGTCTGGACAACGAACTCAAGGGGGTCCCAGTCAACTTCCAACAGTACGACTGGTTATCGAACTGGTGGAAACCTTTGCGTCGAGGAGGTTGGCATGCGCCGATCGTATTCGTCGGTAAGAAGATGATCTCTCAAGGCATCGCCTTAAATCGTGGTCTACTGGCTCAAACGGTCATCGAAATGGCGGCAGATAGCCTGCCCATGAAAGGAAATCGAGTTTATGGCAAAAACGGTTGCCCGCACTGTGAAAGGGCAAAACGGACATTAGCTGACTCTAATATTACGGTCGACTATTTTGACGTGGTAAAAGAACCTACTGCGCTCTATGAAATGATCGCAAAAGTCAAGCCAATCGTAGGAGAAAAGACTCCTATTACCGTGCCTCAAATATGGTTAGAAGGCAAGTATGTGGGCGGCGCAGATGAGCTTGAAATTCTGCTGGCTAATTCCAGTGATACTCAAGCAAGTCAAGCATAAGGTGGATTTACTGTGACTCGAGGCAAGATTGTCGTTTTATTGGTTGCCATCATTGGTATTGCTGCGTTTTTCTTTTTCGATCTGCACCAGTATGTCACCTTGGAGTTTGCGCAGCAACAGAGAACCGTAGCCATTGACTACTTTATTGCGTCTCCAGCTATCGCAATTCTGGGATTCGTGTTCTTCTATATCGTTATCACTGGTATGTCTTTACCCGGTGCTACGATTCTGACGTTAATAGCTGGGGCGATTTTTGACTTTTGGCTGGGTCTGGTGATCGTTTCATTCGCCAGTACCTTCGGTGCCTCCTTGGCATTCGTGTTATCGAGATACTTATTTCGTGATCTTGTTCAGAATAAATTCTCTTCTCAACTGGAGGCAGTAAATAACGGTATACGCAAGGATGGCATCTTTTATCTCTTTGCGCTACGGTTAGCACCGTTGTTTCCGTTCTTTGTCATCAATTTTGTGATGGGACTTACACCAATACGACTCATTACCTTCTTCTGGGTTAGTCAGGTAGGCATGTTGGCAGGTACCGCAGTTTACGTAAATGCCGGTAAACAGCTAGGGCAACTAGAAACGTTGAGCGGAATCCTCTCTCCGATGTTGATCGGTTCCTTTGTACTGCTGGGCGTCTTCCCGCTCGTGGCGAAGAAAGGGCTGGATTGGTATCGGGCGAAATATCGCACCAGCGAGAGCGAGTAGCTTCAATCTCTTAACTGGTTTGGTTGGGTTACCAAGCCACACACCTCCCATATACTTGATCGGTCGACTTGCACAGTAGGGATCGTTAGATATGAAATTAGGGACTGGTGTCGGAGGATGGTTAAACCGCGTTGGTGAAGATGCTCAACATGCTGAGCAGCTAGGTTATGACTATTTGACTTGCGGTGAATTGTCGCACGACTCGATGTTGACTATGACAGTGGCTGCTGGTTCGACCGAGGAGATCGGGCTGACCACTGGTGTCACTATTGCGTTTCCGAGGAGTCCATTAGTGTTGGCAATGGAAGCCTGGGATTTGCAGGTGTACTCCAAAGGCCGTTTTAGTATCGGTTTAGGTAGTCAGGTGAAGGGACACAACGTACGTCGTTTCGGAATGAATTGGACCGCTCCCGCACCACGAATGAAAGAATTCATCCTGATGATGAAAGCTATTTGGGATTGTTGGCAAAATGGTACGGAACCTGACTTCCTTGGAAAACACTACCGGTTCAACCTAATGACCCCAAATTTCAATCCGGGTCCTATTGAATATCCACGCCCGAAAATTTTCCTGGCAATTGTCGGAGAAGGTATGGCGAGAGTTGCTGGAGAGGTTGCCGATGGTGTCCTACCTCATGGTGGGATTATGTCCGATAAGTACATGCGAGAAGTCTTGCTTCCTAATATCAAGATCGGACTAGACCGCGCCGGTCGTTCATGGGAAGACATTGAAATAGCTGCTAGCGGCTATACCATTTTTGGTGAAACCGAGGAAGAGATCGAACGTGGACTGGATCAGATGAGACAACCTCTATCGTTTTACGGTTCGACTCGGTCCTACCACCATGTGCTTGAACTCCACGGATTAAAAGATCTTGGGGACGAGTTGCATAGATTGTCACTCCGTGGTGAATGGCGAAAAATGCGAGACATCATCTCACTTGATGCGATCAGAGAACTCGCGCAAACGACGACCTATGACCAATTACCGAAGTTCCTTCAAGAACATAGGGAATATGCATCCAGAATGGGTTTTGGAATGCCGCGTAATACACCAGAACAGAGAGAACGCGCCACGGCTATCATGAAAGAGGTTCAAGAGGTACAGACGCCGCGAGTTCCCAGAGAGTTCGCTTGAGTTTCACTTAGTGGTACGGACCTTGAGAAAGGGTACTACATGGCACCTTAGAGGACCATGTTACAGACTCTGGTCATTTTGGTTGCTGAGTCTTTTGTCCGTTCAAATTTTTGGTGAAATCGCAAGGGATACAGGAGGCGCGTCTGACACTGTGTCTCTAGAAGGTGTGTTTGTATTTGAGCCGAAAGGCTTGGAAGTTCACGAACATACAAGAGCAACTTTTCTTCCTGAAGTACTTCGGGATCTACCGCGGTTTGAAATTGAGGTGGTTACCAATGGAATGGAACTCATACCAGCGAATCGACGCTTGGTCACCACCGAACACCCTCAATTCGACTACATCGTAAGTGCTGGGTCTGTTTGGGCCGAAGGCGACGAACACTGGGCGGGTATTCCGTTCACACTTATCCATCGAGGAGTGAACTGCACCCATAACGGAGAATTTACCTTTCGATATGGAGATAACTCCATTGCGCAACCTTTTGTGCGAGTCAATCAAGAAACCTGTCATTTCCTGAAAGTCGACATTCAAGGCTCCGTGGATTCGTTTTCTTACGATCCACAGCCAGTGGCTAACCGTGATGAGATCGTCGAGAAATACGTCGTTGAATCAAACGCACGCTTGCCGGTCAAATCACTTGAGGCACTAGAGCAGGAACATGGTGTGAGTATCGCTACATTGAAAGCAGCTCTGCCTCCAGACGATGGTTTGTCGATTCTAGGTGTGTATTACGATGGCATCCACTACTCTACAGAATGTCGTACTCGCAGTGGTCCATATCGTTACTGTGATCAGATGTTGTTTACCTCCTTTTCTACCGCAAAGTCCACCTATCCAGCCTTGGTTCTGATGCGTATGGCTCAGCAATATGGCATGGAGGTATACCAAGAAAGAATTACAGAAGTGATTCCTGAAACTCAAGATTCTCGAGGTGCTTGGGCGGATGTAACACTTGACAACTTAGGAGACATGGCATCAGGTAACTTCAATGTGGCAGCACCGATGGCCGACCCCGGTCCAGGAAATTTCTACTCGGACATAGATGAAGCGGGAAAGCTGTCTGCAGCATTGAGTTGGCAACATAGTGCACCTCCGGGATCTCAATTTGTCTATCAGACAGCGGATACCTTTACGTTGGTTGTAGGACTCAATCGGTTTTTAAGTGGTGAGAAGGGCAAGCCTACGGATTCATTCGATTATTTGGTGGAGGAGGTGTTCAGGCCACTCAATTTATCTGAGGAGTTATTCGCTTCGAGACGGACGCGTGAAAGCGGAATTCCAAATACAGGTTCAGCATTTGGTGGTATGGGTATGTGGTGGAATCGAGATGGGATCGTAAGGCTATCAAAATTCTTGTCGATCGACGATGGTCGTGTAGGGGATAGGCAAATCCTGCACCCAGATGCATTGGCTGAGACGTTACAGAAAAAAGACCCGCCACAGGGACTGCCAATGAACTTTTTCGGAAATTACTACAACAACGGCATGTGGGCATTGCCGGTGCACCAGACTAGGCCCGACCTGTTCCAATGCGAAGTATGGGTGCCATTCATGAGCGGATTATCTGGAGTTCGAGTTATGTTGTTTCCAAATGACACCATCATCTATTTCTTCAATGACACACAGTCTTTTCCAATCTATGAAGCGGTGGATGTTGCCAACCAATTGTCACCGTTTTGTCAGGAGTAATTGGCCCTCCGGTGAGCCTAGCCTCGCATCCAATTTCATAAAGGTGCTTGCTTAGGTGAGAATTGAATTTGCCCGAAGTACTAGTGTTGATAAACCAGACAAAGGTTTAAGGAGAACTTAGATGCCACAATTAGGCAAGTGGGGTATTGATCTGAACTGTATTAAACCCGAGGTCAATCCCGGAGATGACTTCTTCCACTATGTCAACGGGAAATGGCTTGAATCCTATGAATTGCCACCAGACATGGCTCGTTATGGGAGTTTTAACAAGCTGGCAGATGAGGCAGAAGCCAAGATCAAGGAAATCCTAGAAGCTGCGTCGGTGCCACACCTAGATCGGACATCGGAGGAGCAGAAAATTGGCGACTACTACGCAAGTTTTATGAACTTAGATGCGGTGAATACCCTTGGGCTAGAGCCGTTACGTAAGAACTTACGAAGGATCGATTCAATTGATTCTCTTGACGATCTCATGCACTACGTAGGACAGTCTGCCATTCATAAGAGTACTGTACCTTTCAACCTGAATATCAGCATTGACCGCAAGGACCCTGACCGGTACTTATTGTCTCTCGGAATAGGTGGTTTGGGAATGCCTGACCGAGACTACTATCTGGATTCTTATGAGCAAATGCAAGACTATCGGGATGCATACCGACAGAATATTGTGGACGTTTTGAGGTATTCAAACCAGCCGGCGTACATGGATCTTGCGGATTCTGTTCTTGCACTTGAGACTGAGATGGCGACTTACCATTGGACTCGAGCAGACCGCCGAGACCGAGAAGCTACGTACAACGTCTTGGCTGTCTCTGATTTCAAACAGTCTTACCCTGGATTGAACTGGGAGACATTTTTTCAAGGATTTGGCGTGGACGATCCACAAGAACTGAATGTCAGTTTTCCCTCAGCCATGCAAACGATGATTGAGCTGGTTACCGAAACGTCCTTTCCAATATGGAAGGCGTATCTCACCTACCACTTGATCGTCGCTAGTGCCTTCTATCTAGCTGAAGACATCTATGAATCGGTCTTTGAATTTCATTCAAGACACTTGAATGGGGTGCAAGATCCACTTCCTCGCTGGAAGCGTGGGGTTCAGTTGGTCGGTGAGAGAATGGGGCTAGGCTTTCTCGTTGGAGAGGTCTACGTGCGGAAGTATTTTCCTCCAGAATCGAAGAAATTGATGGATGAGCTTGTAGAGAATGTGCGCTCAACCTTCAAGGAACGACTGACTCATCTGGAATGGATGAGCTCGAAGACAAGGGAGAGAGCGCTTGCTAAGCTCGCGTCTTTTCGCACCAAAATCGGGTACCCCAAGACCATCCCAGATATGTCTGCCCTAAAAATCAAGGCAGATGACTTAGCGTCTAACGTTAGAGCAGTTCGGCAGTACTGGCATGAGCAAAATGTCCAGCGGCTAGGAAAACCTACCGATCGCGAAGAGTGGCTAATGACCCCTCACACAGTCAACGCGTACTATCAATCCTCATACAACGAAATCGTATTTCCAGCAGCTATACTCCAAGCACCATTCTTCGATGCAGATGCAGACCCTGCAGTGAATTACGGTGGAATTGGTGTGGTTATTGCACACGAGATGGGTCATGGATTTGACGATCAAGGGTCAAAATTTGACGAGAGAGGAGTAATGACTGACTGGTGGACTAAGGAAGATCGGACAAGATTTATTGAGCGCACCAAAACTTTGGTGGAGCAGTATGACTCTTTTGAACCAGTTCCAGGTGCATTCCTTGATGGAGAATTCACACTGGGCGAAAATATTGGAGATCTAGGTGGTGTTGGCATCGCATATGCAGCCTATAAACGTTCACTGAATGACAAAGCAGATGTGGAGATAGACAATCTCACTGGCGACCAAAGGTTCTTTTTGAGTTATGGCCAAATATGGCGTAGCGCAATTCGAGAGGAAGAATTGCTGAAAAGGATTAAGTCGGATTCACACTCACCCGCTCAGTATCGTGTCAACGGGATCGTCCGCAACGTAGATGCTTGGTACGGTGCTTTTGATATTGCATCGGATTCAGCGCTGTATCTAGCCCCTGCAGAAAGAGTGAGCATTTGGTAGCCTCAAGGGACTGTTCATCGGCTACGCGTACGCGCTATTTTCCAGAGGCGGTGTGCTAATCAGTACACTATTTTGACATATTTGAATACTGGTGACGGATGTGTTAACACTCACTGAGGAACAACGAACTCAATGGAACGAAGAAGGGTATCTTCTACTCCGAGGCGTTCTCAATTCAGACGAAGTCGAACTATTTAGCTCAGAGATTGATCGGATTCGGCGGACACCGGGGTATGAACCGATCTTCGATGAAAGTATGCCTATCGGTCACTATGGTTGGCTACCACACGCCAACAGTCTCGATAACGATGGGTTCATGGATCGACGTGATCTTGTCCCATACGGTCAACATTTCATTGACCTGATTGACCGTGAGAACATGTTTGACCTAGTCGTCGACATCATGGGTCCGTACATCCTACTTAGTATGACTCAGGCTATAGTTCGTCCGCCGTCGCCTAAATTTCCCGGCTACACGCATACCGATGGAGGAGAAGCACTGCGTCGTATTCGAGTGGATCCCGATAGTCCGCCGCTGGCACTGAAAGCCTTGTATTTCCTGACAGACGTAGAAGAGGAAGAGTCGGGAAATCTAACTATCTTTCCCGGCAGTCACCGTAAACAGATTCCGTACAACCTTGACGAACCACCCAATCCCTATTGGCCAGGTGCAAAGCAGATTATCGCCAACGCAGGAGATGCAGTTCTATTCCCACACTCAATGTGGCACGGTCCTTGTAGAAATGAGTCTGGCAAGCCAAGGAAGACTCTGTTGTACAACTATTGTCAGTTATTCCTACGCCAGTACGATTTTGAAGTAACCACGGCAGTTGCTGAATTCTGTACGCCTCGCCAGAGAAGGCTCTTGGGTGACTTGGGTTACGACTTCAGGCCAGGTTCGTACTTCTATGTGCCAAAGGACCAAGTGGAGCTCATAACCACTCCTCTGAGCTAGTTACCGAAGTTAAGGCTACTCGGATAGGTCGGACGTCTGTCCACGGAATATAGAGGTAAGCGTGGAACGGTCTTAAGAGCCTTGAGGGGATGCTTCCTCCAGTTCTAAAGCAGATACTGTCTCAGCCGTATCGCCTACCGTAGACGCTGTAGCGATAAATTCTCGGACGAAATCCTCTAGCTCTTCAGCTTTTACGTCTTTCCCGACTATCTCTCCAGAACTGTCTACAACATAAGCTTTTGGAATAAAGGTCACACCATAAGCCATCGCAACGGGACCGTCGCCTTTCGAGATATCTCCGAGATTTATCCAAGGCAATTCGTGCTCATCGGATGCTTCTTGCCAATCTTCGTCTACATCATCAATTGAGACAGAAACTATCTCAAATCCTTGATCATTGAGTTCGGAATACATCTCTTTTAAATGAGGGAATGTCTTGATGCAAGGACCACACCAGGAAGCCCAAAAGTCTACTAGCACTACCTTATTCTCTGCTAGAACGTCATTCAAGGTCATATCGCCGCCGGTCAACGAGGGTGCCGTGAAATTCGGGGCGGTTTTACCGACCCCTAGCGCTTCGTTTGCAGCAACCCGTTCCTGGTAACTCTTCATGCTTGCGATTCGAGGACGGACGCGGGATTCTACCGTTGCGACAGGAAGTAGCTCTGCAAGCTCCTCTAATCTTGTGATGTTCTTGTCGGGCTCGCCCAGACCACCTAGCTCAATGGCTAATAACGCTATTTGCGGATCATCTCCAAGTGCGAAGACTTCCAGTGCAGCTCCCTCAATTTCCTTGACTGCAAGGTAGGCCTCGTAGGTTGGGTCGACTTCTTTGGATTCTTCTGCGGCATCCTGACTAGCTTCTTCTGTCGCAGGCTCTTCATCGGCTTCTTCAGATGAGTCAATCTGTGCTACGTCGTTACTTTGGCTGGATTCTTCCGAAGCGTCGGCCACATCTTGTATTTCGGTGTCAGATTGAGTTTCATCCGTGCCTTGAACTTCAGCCTCAGCTTCTGCTTTTTCTTGTAAAGCTCTTTTCTCCTCTAGGAGCACACCGTAATGAGCCACCGCGTTTTGGAATTCGTCACCGAATTGCCAAGAGGAAAGAAGCATCTTGTGTGTACCAGTGCCATCAGCTATCAGTCCCATAGTCTTACTTGGGTGTGAGACTGTGATCTCCGCGCCGGTCTCAAGAACTGCATACGCGAAGTTCAGAGGTACATCATCCGCCAGTGCATAGATTCGAACGACAGCCGGTTCCTCAATCTCACCGACTATTTCAAACTTGCCGTCAGAGGTTTTCGTTTCCGCGATAATGTCCACATCCCTTGCGCCCTGCTCATCGTAAATTCTGTGGTGTATTTCAACCTTACCCTTTGACCAGTCTTCAGTGAGAGGACCGATATCACCTATGATTCGATAGTGCTTGGTTGGGTCAAATTCGACGATTGGATTGCAACCAGCAATAATCCAAACGAGTGGAAAAAGGAAAAACAGAGCCAATCGGGATGGTCTGCGGATCATAGTAGTTCCTCTTCTAGAGCTTCATCAAGATGGTGTTGGCGCAAATTCTTCGCTACGATCAAGCCTGATTCAGCATTCACTAAAAAGTTGATAGGTACACCCGTCACGTAGTATTTCTTGGGTGCTTCAGCATCGGAACCCATACCTAAATTAACCCAGGGTAGATCTTCTTCTTCAGAAGCGACCTCCCAGTCATCACGGGAATCGTCAATCGTGAATGAAATGATCTCAAATCCTTGATCTTGGTATTTTTCGTAGGCTTGTTTCATATGTGGGATTTCAGTTCGACACGGTCCACACCACGACGCCCAAAACTCAAGTAGGACAAGCTTAGAGTCTTTCTGAACGTCGGCTAATGCAATGACATCACCTGTGAGTGTCTCTCCCTCGAAATCCAATATCGGTGAGCCAACTTCAATCTTGTTTTGCTCTTGTTTCTTGTCCCACCTTTCGTTTTCTATCACTGCTCTGTTCTGTACCCATGGATCGTCTGGCATTAGCGATGCCAATCGATTAATTGATTCACGATACCACGGACCTATTAACCAAGTGGTCTGGAGAGTTAGCTTGCGAACCAGAGGATCGGGATGCGTAAGGCTGGTCGTTTGTCGACCTCTTTCCTCAATATCCAGGGTCTCTCTCTGTGCTGCTATGTATGCATCAACCCTTCGTCGTCTCTCCTCTTCGGTCTCGCCTTCTACGTCTTGAACGAGGGTACGGAATTCGTCTCTCTTGCCAAGAAATTCATCGCTGGTTTTCCAGACATTAAATACAGCGTCGTTGTAATAGCCGCCGTTCACGACAAACTTGGCACGAGAATCCATGCTGATGCTTAAGTTCCCCGGTTCAAGTATGAATTGTTGACCTTTAACAGGTGCCATTTTCATTCCATTCGTTGAAATCGCATCCAGCACATAGAAATATACAGGTGTCGGTTCTTCGACGTCTACGGAAAGATTGAATGTACCATCAGGACCAAGCGGTGCTTCCACAACGATATTGAGCGATTCTTCCAAAGCGTTAGCCCTTGCGGTCGCTTCGGCTACATCTTCTGACGAGGAATCACCTTCGTCCGTCTTGGCCGCTGGAGTACTTGCGGACATTGATGTACTGGTAGCAGGTGTAGCAGCGGCCATTGAAGTAGCTGCAGCGCCTGGTGACGTAGATATCTTTGGTTTAGGCGTAAAGACCACAAACCTACCAGATGTGTAAACGGCCGACATATCGCCCGCAAGGTGCATCTCTCCTGATAGCTGAGTGGTACTTGTATCTTCGGACTCACAGCCGCTGTTGAAAATCAAGATCAACAGACTCGATAGTGAGATTGTGAGTAGACGCGAGCGACTCATCCTAAATTCCTGTGTCATGTGGTAAATCCCTCGATTAAATGACAACCATATCCATAGACCAATTCAGGAGGTGGTTGTTCAAAGTTTGGTCCACAAATTGCGGATTCAGCTTGTCAGTGGACGACTAGAAAAGTAAAAGGTCGATATTTGAAGAGGAATCAACGAATATCGACCTCGTGATTTTGCAACAGTCGGATTAGAACGGACTGCGAAGTGGCACCTTCAGAGATAACCCAATGAATCTTCCATAAATTGGTGAAGAATCTGGACCAGACTGTTCAAGTACCTCTCCAGTTTCATCAGAGAAAATCTCCGTTTTTCCTAATTTATCCTGAACGTTATTGACGTAGAAAGTGAGTCGTGCGCCTTCCAAAAATTGCGGATATCCAAACCATGCACCATCCACCATGTGGTAGCTGAATGTAAGGTCGGTCTGACTGAGAGGTGTGTAAATATTTGTGACATTACCACTGGCTCGCACAGTCTTTGAACGAGTCTGATAGTCAATACTTGCGCCAACACCTCGATGGTTCCAAGAAAACGTTCCATTCATTGATGCACGAGGTAGCACACCGATTATGGTTGATCCTTCAGTACGTCCTACAACGCTGATTGGTGCATTCGCATCGTCGTCTTCAACTGACGGATCAATGACGTATTCGTATGTATTGGTAACCGAACGCTTGAGATGCACATTCATATCACCCCAGTCGGTGAGCGACCCGTAGATCAGCTCAAAGTCCATTCCTTGTCGAACGACCGAGGATACGTTGATCCATCTTCGCTCTTGTACATAGATGTTTTCGTCATCGCCGGTGCCTGGTATCACGTACGTATTAGTTGGCAGATTAGTCGGATCGATGATGAAAAAGGACAATTGGTTAATGCGATCCTTGTATTCCACATCACTATAGGTTGCCTTCAAGAGCAGGTTCGGCATGATCGGTGGTGAGTATTCAAACGCTGCACTAAAAGTATCTGCCGTTTCTGGTTTTAAGTCAGGATTACCACCTTCAATGACGATTACCTCTATAGCACGAAGATTGCCGTCCGGTTGCTGTAGCCAAATGCCTCGGAAAGGAGCACTAGGACCTCTCTGTGTGGTTCGCAGTAACTGATTCAGTTGAGGTGCAACAAAAGCCGACTGATAATTTAGTTTGAAGCGAAAATCCTCAATGGGTGCATAAACCAACCCGACTCCCCATGAATCCTGTGCACCTGGTGCCGCAAGATCATCAGGTGAAACGTTGCCGTCCACCGAATCTATATAAGTGACCGATGGAGAGTCGTAGTCATCTCTACGCCACGAAAAACTGAGGTTCAATGAATGGATGCCGGAAATTCCTTGACCTTCATTGACGAGAGGTGCTGCTGCTTCAAAGAAAAATGCAGAGTTTTTACGCTCAGTCTCCGTCGAGAAATTCTCTACGTCGCCGATTGGAGATGCGTCAACCACACCAATCTGAAATTCTGTGGAACTATTAAGAGCTACTGAATCCTGAGAATATCCGAGCAGAGCTCTTGCGGTACCACCCGGCAACTCAAACAACTCCCCTCGAATTAGGGCGTTGAATCGGGAATGAGTATTTTCTCCTGTTGCGCGAAGTGCATCGCCCAGGTAGGATGAAAGGTCACCCCATGGGTTAATAGCTGGGGGTGCAGGCACCGATATTCGACATAGTCCGAATGAAAAAGTGCCACCTTTTTCTGTACATGATTCTCGAGTCTCACCCGATAGGAATCGAGAACCTGGTGTTACTCCGTCAGAACGCATTCCGGCTACTATCGTGGCGAGGTCCATAGGGTTGACCCGTAAACTCGTTGACTCGTCTGAACTCCTACCAAAACTAACTTCCCAATCAAACTGATCTGTAAGTGAGCCGGAAAGATCTACAGACATGTCCAGGATATCTGAATCGGTTGTAAAGCCGGGTCTAGGTAAGTCTCTCAGTTGACCTCTAACGTGTACATTCGATTGGAATGGGTTGTAAGGATTACGATTACCTAATGTAATGCCGCTGAGACTTTGGTAACCGGAATATGTGACAACCTCTCGCATTCCGCCTCTCACTTGTGCTGACACATTTAGATTCTCATTTATGTCTTTAGATACACTGAATGCATAGTTATGATTGGTCCGTTCGGGAAGTACACTCCGTCCTTCTTGGGTGGCGCGTCCCCACTGAGGTGGTGCAAGTTCGGTAATTGAACTCAACGGCGAATCCCCATTGAACCCCTCGGGGAGAACCGCATCGTGGATAACGGTCGCTCGTGCTTGATCCTCAGGCGACAATGCTCGATATGCGGGAACTGTGATTAGTGCACCATCTAGTTGGTACATAATGGGTAAACTGGAGCCGTCTCCTAGACAGCAAAATCTCACATCGAATCTCGGACCTGGAAAGGCTGACTGTTGGATAACCGTAATGTCTCGGTCTGCAGCATCTAGACCAGAGTGCGTCGAACGTTGGTAGGTACCTTTCAACTGCCATCCTTCGACATTTTGCGAAGCACTTATGCCGGTGCGAGTTTCATGATATCCGCCTTGGCTTGGCCTGTCGTAGTCAATATCTAACTCGATTGCCTCATAGTCCTTTTTCGTAATGATGTTTACAACACCACCTACGGCATCAGAACCGTACACCGCTGAAGCACCGTCCATAACTATTTCAATTCGTTCTACCGAAGATAGAGGAATGGACGAAATGTCGGTAACACCGCCTAATATACCGTTGTAGCCAATGCGTTTTCCATCGACAAGAATCAAGGTCGATTCGCTACCTAAGCCTCTCAAGTTAACTGTTGAAGCTCCAGTTAGATTTAACGCCGTGTTAAGTCGACTACCAACTTTTTCAGTCGTTGGGTTTTGATTTTGAGGGAGCTGGCGTAATACGCGTTCAAGCGTGGCTTCACCGCTAGCGCGTATCGCTTCCTCGTCGAATACGATCACCTGCCCCGCGATTTCACCGGGATTCTGTTGGAGCCTGGAACCTGTAGTGACTACTTCCTCGATGACGGTCGCATCTATCACTGACTCATCGTCGGTATCGGAGCTCTCTTCTTCAGAGGGTGTAGTCTCATCTTGTGCAAAGCTGAATTGGGCAAGAACTAGCATTGCGCTGAATAACGCAAAGACCCAGTTCTTATTGGGTAGCCATAATCTTTCAGTAAGTCGGAAATGGTTATCTTTTGTTTTCGGCAACATGCATCAACCTCCTATTCTTTGTAACGACTTAAGTACACGTAGAGTGTTCTTCAGTGTCGTTAGTTGGTATGCATTTTCTTACTTTGAACCTGTAAGAAATTAGTGCTGTGATGGAATAAGTATAGTGTAGGAAGGAAGATGGACAATGTCGGCTCAACGCAACGTTCATCAGCATTGAGACTGACCTGATTCTTCTATCCCGCGATGGTAGGACAGATGCACCAGCCAGCCTCAAATACCAGCCGATTCTGTTATGCGATTTAGTTGCTATTCAACACTGCAGCTTTGTTTGAAATTGAGACACCTCGTCGTCCCATCCGAATCGGATTTCGATCGTGCCCGTTAGTTGCATAGCAAAGCGATAGGCCTGAAGCTGGATCTGCCCAAGCAATCTGACCCCCTGCACCACCATGTCCAAAGGCAGTTGGCGAATTGGTATGACCAAAACCTCTGAAATTTCTCATCTCGTCGCCTGCAATCACGATGCCAAGAGCGCGACTCACTGGAATTTTTGTCAACGGGTCAACGTATCCATCACTGATAACGGTGCGGCTTAATTCGAGCGTATTTTGGTGCCATATTCTGTCGCCGTCATGAGCTTTGCCGTGCAGTAGACCTTGATAGAAAAGTACCATCGCAGAAGCTGTCATGATTCCTCCCCCGCCGGGTATACCTACCGCACGAACGGCTGGTTCGTTAAAGGCCAGGATGGCATCTTCAGTCACCTCAGTTTCAGGTGGCTCGGGTAGACCAAGCTTCGCGTAGTCCTCACTGGTCAATGGATCACCAGAACCTACTAAGGTCAATGTCCGTTGATTCTCCTCCTTCGGTAGTCCTACATAGAAATCCTGTAGATTCAATGGTTTAATGATGCGTTGCTGGATGAATTTCCTAAAGTCAGTTCCTGTTTTCCGTTCTATGATTTCCGCGAGTACGTACATCCCTGAAGTAGGGTGATATTCAAACTTGGAACCTGGTTCCCAGTTCAGTCGCCAGTTTGAGAATCTTGCCAATCTCGCGGTTTTGTCTTCCCAATCCAACGGGCGAAAAGGTGCGGCTGGAAAGCCAGCCGTATGTAGCAACAGTTGCTTGACAGTGATGGCATCTTTACTATTTGGTCCGAATTCAGGAACGATGTCCGCAACTACCTCGTCGACGTCTAATCTATCCTCCTGGATCAATAGCCAGATAGCAGAAGAGACTATGGCTTTAGTACAGGAAAACACGGCGTATAGTGAATCGTCATCGGCATCGCCATAGGTTTCAGAGAAAACTACTTTGCCGAATCTGCCAACCGCAATTTGAGCCGATGGAAGTAGCCCTTCTTCTACTTCCTTCCTCGCTCGTGCTCTGAGAATCTCGAGTTTTTCATCGTCTAATCCACCTTCGGAAGGTGAGCTTACGTATTGGGAATGTTGCATACCTGTATCGTCCGAGACAAAAGAAAAACAACTTTAAGCTTTCACTTAATTTGAGGAATCTAGACGTGCGCCTAACTCAAAGGTAACGGGTGTGATTTCTAGCCCGTAACCATTGAAAGGATTGCTTATGCACGCAAGATTAGTTTTTCTCCAGAGGGGTTTAGGAGAAGTCGATCATTCACGCTTAATCAGAGTTGTCCCTGCGACCTTACGATTATCCAAGGCTAGTGGTAGGTTAAGTAGGTTATCGAGAAGAGATGGGTTCAAATCTCATGTTGATGTTTGTCACTTAAATAGAGACGTTTCGCAATTGTGTCGATCGAGACCGATGAGTAGAGTGGCTTCAAGTACTTATTGGGTGCATTTTTCAAAGCGGGTTTGAACTGCGGTACTGCCAAGCCACTAGGACCGATACAGATCAGACTGTTGTCTACATGAAAGTCACGCGCATGGTGATCGCCGACGAAAGTCGACCTGTGTCAGGGGTATTAGACCAAGTAGACACCGGCTCACTGCCATCCAGGCGCAGATTTCCCTCGTGACTTCGTAACACATCGCCCGTATACCAATCGGACTTAAACGTGTCGAATTGCTTCCATTGAACCTTGAGTCCGATGGACACCATTTCGGAGATCTCTCGTTCTATACCTGCTAGGACGGTGTAACCGATCATTGGGTCGCCGCGCAAGGTTCTGCGTCCAGCACTAACCGTACCTGCGAGGTTACTACGGATCTCATCAACGTTGGGTTGTCCCTCTCCAGTGGTAATAGCTTCCGGATCAGAATTTCTAGCCCAAACCCAAGAGAAATCCATGCGCATACGAGTAATTCCGAGTCCCACTCCAACGAACGGGGTCCATCCAGACCCGTTATACCAATCCCGGTAGCCGAGTATTGTGAATTCCTCATTGACAATGAATCCGAGGGTTTCCTCGCCGATGGCGAGTTCATTACTCAGCTTGTCGAAATCAGCTCCGGTAGCATCAGTTGACGACACCGTTTGTTCAAAATCTGTGACGTTGTGTGAATAGCTAGCAGCCAAGCGATACTCCGAGATGTGAAATCCAACTGTCACTTCGCCGGAAAACCCAGAGCCTGGTTCAAAAGGTGCCATCCAACCGTCTCCGACGCCTCGCAGGGATGTGGTACAAGATTCGATTGAAAGTGCTCTCGGATTAATGAACTCGTCGCAGATGCTTGCACGATCATTGCTGTGACTCTCGACGGTAACATCGTTCGATTTATTCGCTCCTAGAGCCATTTCGAAATACCATTGGCCGTATCCAAACTGAGCCAGGCTGACGGACAGAGATATCAATGAAAACGAAACAAGGAAAGCTAACCGCTGGTTTTGAAAACCGTTCAGGTAGTGGTGCATTACTCTACCGTCTTCCGATTCGTTGACACGATGATCAGCCTAACTCTCTAAGGAACAACAAACAGGTTTACAATGGTGGTCGCGAAAAACAAGAAGTTTTGGGTTGAAAGTCTAGAGTTGAGTAGGACCAGTATTTAGTCCATTGGAGATCAGCATGGTTACTCTATCACGGTGACGACAATCTTCGCCAGACATCAATCTTATAGTGTCCCAAGGGAAAATGAAGGTGAACCGGTCTTCGGTTGAGTTTCTTGACTCGGTTCTGACACAAAGGTCGGTCAGAATCAAAAGACAACTGCAAAAAGGCGACACGCATATAGTGGCATAGCAAGATGCCTGTAGTCCTCAAATGACCGGTCGGCGTGTGGGCTTGCGGGAGAAGATGAGACTCTACATTGAGGCTTGTGAGGAAGCCATTCTGTGCTGTCGACCTGAAGTAGGACTGTTCATCCATTCGGATCATAGATTTTGGTACACCTCATTGAGCATTTCGCGAGATTTTGGCAAAACACTGTCACCAGCCTTCCATAGGTTTAGTCTCTACTTGAGAATAAATCATGTCCAGCCAATATGTAGTCAGTGTCAATTAGGTTTCTAGAGGCGTTCCCACGTACTGAGCCAATCGAAAACCAAGTGTCGTATGCTTAATTCAACGATGACATAAGTTGATCGGTAGGAATTCAAGCAACATGCCTCAAGTAACTCTAACGTTCATGAAAATCAACCCCACGAAACTCACCTTCGCTCTCGTGATCGGTTTTTTGACCTCCCAAGCCTTGAGCCAGGAGTTTACTATAGGTGAATTCGTGGAGACAGAGGCTGGGCCAAGGTCTTCATTAGTTCTAAGTGGAGACACACTGCTGGTTCCCTACTTCCCTGCGACGACAGACTATTTAGGCCGATCAGGTGTGCTTAGTGTTGTCAATCGAACAGACTTAAGCGGTTCCGTGAATATCGTGGCTTACGATGACTCTGGTTTCAGAGTAGGTCCTATTGAAATGAACTTGCATGGGAATCAATCTATTTATATAGATTCTGCTGAGCTAGAGAATGGCGATCCAGAAAAGGGCATTTCAACCGGGATCGGATTGCCATTTGTCGGTGACTGGCGTCTGACAATGACCAGTGACCTTGATATCCATGTCGTTTCCTACATTCGCAGTTCAGATGGACTCATGAGTCCTATTCACGATAGTGTTCCGATTCAAGTTGGTAAGTATGCACAGATAGGATTCTTGAATGCCAGCGACAACATGGAAGCGGACAGCCTGTTGCGACTGGTCAATCCAGGCGATCAATCGTCAGCCGTCACGATTTACGCGTTCGACGAAGACGGCAATGCCGGTGGTAAAGTGCAATTGACCCTTCAACAACAAACAGCCGTCACCCTGGATACCGCCACACTGGAAGAAGGTGATGCGGAGCTACTTGGAAAATTTGGCGCGTCATCGGGGAGATGGCGATTGGAGTTGACCGCCGACAAACCGATTCTGGCGATGAATTTATTAGCTTCACCGATCGGATCCATTGCGAATCTCTCGACGAGACCTCTTGAGCAGCACAAAATGGATGCCGCGCCTCCTAAGCTGGAGATCACCGCTCAAGACAGGTTTGACATTCAGTGGAACCACAATGTCGGCGCGACTGACGAACTTCGCCAAGCTTTTGACATTCTGTACAGTGTCGGAGATGGCGCGTTGTGGAATGAAGCTTGCGTCACACATGTGTTCAGCGACAGAGGTGAAAGATCGCTGCGAGTTTGGATACAAACGAGAACAGCGCTTCCGTCGGGAGAGATCATCCAGGCCAGATACCGTCAACGAGGCGGACCTTTCTGCGTATCGGGTCTCTCTCACGATTGGTCGGGGATCGGCGAAATATCGGTACCGGGAAGTGGTGACCCTGGTGGCGGAGATGAACCCGTAGAAGATGACCACGGAAATACTTTCGCAGGTGCGACATCGATTGCAATTCCATCCACCGTCGAGGGCGATATTGAGGTGGCAGGTGATCTGGATTACTTCAGTTTGGAGATCTCGGAGCGAAGTGTCCTGACTGTGGAAACCACTGGAAATACGGATACTCAAGGGACTATCTTTGATGGCAATCAGGACCAGCTTCTATCTGACGATGATGGGGGAGCAGGCACCAATTTCAAGATCGAACGAGCGCTTGATGCAGGGACATACTACCTAGAGGTGCGAGGTTATCGAGACCGGACAGGAACATACACGCTAAATGCCAGTTTCGTTGTGGATGATGGCTCTGGCTCTGGCGCTGGAGATGGCTCAACCTATGGAGTCAATGACAGCATTGACAGTTTGCCTCTACGCGCTTGGATTCCTGACAGGATTGCTGGGGGATCTTCCGAAATCAACGACGGAGTGGTGACCATTGAGTTAGACGATGGTGGGTTGTTTGAAGAAGGAGAATACCGGTACACATGTGATCACGCTGGTGGGTGCAGGATTCATAATAGAATCGTGGAACGAGGTACGATCATAGAGAAGGTTGGGAGGACGAAGCTGTATTGGACTCGCAATGGTTCTTGGAGGTCGGATGCAATCCGGCGCGCCAACCTGGACGGTAGCGCGGCCGAATACCTAATCACCGCTGCATTGTCGTTCTTTGATGGTATCGCCCTGGATGTCGCAGCCGGAAAGATGTATTGGGTTGACCGGGATACGGACAAAATCCAGCGCGCCAATCTAGACGGCACCGAGGTTGAAGACCTCGTCACTACTGGATTGTCCTCACCTCATGGTATTGCCCTGGACGTCGTAGCAGGAAAGATGTATTGGTCGGACTTGGGTACGAACAAAATCCAGCGCGCCAACCTGGACGGTAGCGCGGTTGTAGACCTAATCGCCACTGGATTGTCGAGCCCTGATGGTATTGCCCTGGATGTCGCTGCCGGAAAGATGTATTGGGTTGACCGGGGTACGGACAAAATCCAGCGCGCCAACATGGATGGCAGTGCAGTTCAAGACCTCATTGCCACTGGATTGGACGGCCTTAGTGGTATTGCCCTGGACGTCGCAGCTGGAAAGATGTATTGGACTGACGCAGTTACGGACAAAATCCAGCGCGCCAACATGGACGGCACCGAGGTTGAAGATCTCGTCACTACTGGATTGTCGTTCCCTAATGGTATTGCCCTGGATGTCGCAGCCGGAAAGATGTATTGGACTGACACGGCTGCGGAAAAAATCCAGCGCGCCAACCTGGACGGTACCACGGTTGAACACGTCAGGTATGCAATTGTGCCGCATGGTATCGCCATCGGTTTCTAGATTGGATACGTGATGTGCAGGGTTGAGACAGTCTTACCCAAGTAGTTGAATTTGAAACAGAACTGTCTCAATCGTTTTGTGAGCTGTCCGCCTCCTCTACACATTAGAAGGATGCTGTAGGCTGAGTACGGAGAAGGGCTAGCGACATTGCATTTCCCCAAAATTGCGACACGCGAGTTCCCTCCTTGAATTTTTTCACTTATCAATTAAGCAAGATCTTCAATTGATTTCAAGTTGGTTTTAGTCGGTAGTCGGAAAGAGAGTAGAGGCTGGAATAAGATTCCCAGCCTAAATGTGGATTGGGTCGATTTCTCATGCTCTTCACATTTCGCGCCGCAAATGTAAATACCTAAGTTGCGGAAACTCGGTTTTTAAACTTGAAAAGGTGGGACCATTTAAGTCGGAACCGACAGCGGGAAGACGAACTACCATTTCTACGGATGGAGTTTGCCCGGCACTAGCGACTGTCGACAATTAGATTAAGCGGTCTGCTATTTTGTTGCGTGAGAAGATGCGGTCGATAGCAACCCCATAAGCATGAACTTTAAATCAGAATTAAATCGAGAAGCTATATATGTCCAGCAATGGTAATTTCATCGACGAGATTGGTAATACCCCGCTAATCCGATTGAGCGGACCAAGTGAGCGCACAGGGTGTGATATTTTTGGGAAGGCTGAGTATCAAAATCCTGGTGGCTCTGTAAAAGATCGCGCCGCGTGGTGGATTATCAAGGATGCTGAGAATTCTGGACGAATTCAGGATCGTGGTACAGTCGTTGAAGGTACGGCTGGTAATACGGGTATTGGGTTAGCACACATATGCAACATAAGAAATTACGAATGTGTGATCTACATACCAGACAATCAGTCTCAGGAAAAAATCTCAATCCTGGAAGAGCTAGGAGCCGAGGTAAGGCAAGTCCCGCCCGTCCCGTATAAAAATGAAATGAACTACCAGAAGCAGGCAGGTCGATTTGCCTCGTCTCTTCGTAATGGCTTCTGGGCGAATCAATTCGACAATACAGCGAATGCACAAGCTCACTATGAGTCTACTGGTCCAGAAATCTGGCGGGATACGGACAAAAAGGTAAATGCCTTCGTATGTGCGGCAGGCACAGGAGGCACTATTGCAGGTGTTTCGCAATACCTCAAAGAGCAGAACAACGAAGTGCAGATTGTCCTTTCCGACTGCATGGGGAGTGCGCTACACAATGTGGTTAACTGCGGAGAAGCTGTGATGAGCCAAGGACCTTCTATTACTGAAGGAATTGGAAATAGTCGAGTGACCGACAATTTCGCGAAGGCTCGCGTCGACTGGGCGGTGCAGGTCGCGGATCAAGAAATGATCGATCTGGTCTATGAGTTATACGAGACGGAGAATCTGTTTCTCGGTTCAAGTAGTGGGATCAATGTTTGTGGTGCGATAAAGGTCGCCGAAAAACTCGGGCCCGGTCATACAGTGGTCACAATGTTGTGCGATACTGGCGAAAAATACCGTTCGAGCTTGTACAACCCAGATTTCCTAAAAAGTAAGCAACTTTTGGTACCGTAGCACACATAATTAGGTTTGATGCTCACAGCACTTAGAGTCCATGCGAACTCTCATTTACCAAAGATTTTTTAAAGGTTGTCGCCTAGCGGTCTCGTTGCTATTTACGGTTTGCCTCGTGGCATCCGGTAATGCGGCAGACGTGCATGTCGTGGACATAGATGGTGGCATCGGTCCAGCAAAAGCTGGCTTTTTTCTACGTAGCCTGGAAGAAGCCAACGACAGGTACGCAGATTTATTAGTCATTCGGATGAATACACCCGGGGGATTGGTGGATTCAATGCGCGAAATCGTGTCCGGAATTCTGGCTTCGAATATTCCCGTGGTCACTTTCGTGACTCCAAATGGAGCACGAGCGGCCAGCGCCGGGACTTACATTGCCTACGCCAGTCATGTGGTAGCGATGAGTCCAGCCACCAACATTGGCTCATCCACTCCAGTAAGTATTGGCGGTGGGGATTCGTTGCCAATCCCTGGTTTTGGTGATAGCGAAGAGGGAGAATCTGAAAACTCAGAAGAACCTACTGCACAACCTGGCTCAGCCATGGGAGCCAAGATCGTGAACGACTCCATAGCCTATATTCGAGGTTTGGCAGAACTCAGAGGTAGAAACGCTGATTGGGCTGAGGAATCAGTGCGACAGGCATCAAACATCATTGCGATTGAAGCCGTAGATCTAAACGTTGCAGATTTGATCGCCTCGGATTTGGATGACTTGCTCGAAAAACTGGACGGTCGAGAGATCAAGGTTAACGACGACGTGGTGGTAAAGCTGGATTTACGGAAGCCAAGCATTACGATTGCTGAGAAAACTTGGCGCGATGAATTACTCGACAAGATCACCGATCCGAATATTGCCTACATTCTGCTGATGGTTGGCATCTATGCACTGATTTTTGAGTTTTACAGTCCAGGAGTTGGCGTGGGTGCCGTGGTTGGCGTAATTATGTTGCTTGTCGCAGCCTATGCACTTCACATGCTACCAGTCAACTATGTGGGATTACTGTTACTCGTTCTCGGCATTGGTTTGATGGCTACTGAGGCATTTGTCCCGAGTTTTGGGGTTTTCGCAATCGGCGGATTAGTGTCGTTTGGATTTGGCTCAATCCTGCTATTTGACGACGATCTAGGAGGTTTCGGAGTGTCTTTAGGTCTCGTGCTTGGCGTTGCAATCACCACCGGAATAATGGTTGTCTATACACTCAGCATGGCGGTTAGGCAACGTCGAAAACTTTCCACAACGGGTACGGAAGCTCTGATTGGCGAATCGGCGATAGTCATAGCGGACTTTCAAAATAAAGGAAAGGTGCGTTATGGTGGGGAGATTTGGAATGCCATTAATGGCGGGACGGAAAAACTAATCTCTGGCTCGTTAGTCACCATTGAAAGTGTTGACAAATTGAAACTTACGGTAAAACAGGGGAAATGAAATGATCGAAAGTGCAGTGGTTGTGGTACTACTCATCGCGATCTTGGCAGTATCCATACGCATTTTGCGGGAGTATGAACGTGGAGTCGTGTTCTTTTTAGGTCGATTTCAGAGAGTCAAAGGACCTGGTCTAATCATCATTCTTCCTGTACTACAGCAAATGGTGAAAACAGATTTACGGGTCGTGACCATGGATGTCCCAGAACAGGACCTGATAACGATGGACAATGTCTCAGTGCGGGTCAATGCAGTGGTGTACTACCGCGTGATGGGACCAGAACACGCGGTTAACAATGTCGAGAACTATGAGGTTGCGACTGAGCAACTTGCACAGACTACATTACGGTCGGTCTTAGGGCAGAATGAATTGGACCAGTTGTTATCTGAACGTGAGTCTTTGAACCAGAGTATTCAGGAAATACTTGATCAACATACCGATCAGTGGGGAATCAAAGTTACGAACGTAGAGATTAAGCATGTCGATATCAACGAAACCATGGTTCGAGCGATCGCAAGGCAAGCAGAAGCCGAGCGTGAACGGCGTGCCAAAATCATCCACGCTGACGGTGAATACGAAGCGTCTACGCGATTAGTCGAGGCTGCGCAGGAACTTGGGAAACAGCAAGGTGCGATGCAGCTCAGGTATATGCAGACTCTCACTGAAATCGCAGGGGAGAGATCTTCTACGATTGTGTTCCCATTACCTATGGACCTTATGAATCGAATCCAGAATCTGGTTGAGCCAAACCCACCGGATTCCTAGGAAAGGGTTATCACTTCTGATTACGTACTAGCACAAAGTAGGTGCTGAAGCACCATCGCTGGATCAGCGATGAATTGCGTCCATAGCGTTGATGTCTTGGCAGCCGACCGCTAGCATTGCAAATCTCCGAAAGAGATCTGAGTTACTTGCTCAGGTTCGCGGGTTTTTTGATGAACGGGGTGTCCTTGAAGTCCAGACTTCTGTGCTTGGTAGCGATACTGTGACAGATGTCAATATCCAAAGTGTCTCGGTACCTGGTTATGGTTTCCTGCAGACTTCACCCGAATACCAAATGAAGCGTCTGCTCTCTGCTGGTATGTCCAGTTGCTATCAGATCTGCCCGGTCTTCCGGGATGGCGAGCGAGGTAAATGGCATAACCCAGAATTCACGATGCTCGAATGGTATCGTCTTGGGTTTACGTTGGATGAGCTAGTTCAAGAGGTGTGCGAGTTATGCGATTTGATCATGGGGCCCTCACAGTACAATGTCCTGACAGTACGTGAGTTACTGAAAGAAAACTTCGGCAAAGACATTTTTACCGCAGGTGAATCTGAGATTATTGATCTTGCCGGTGAATTAGGTCTCTTGAACTGCGACGATTACTTGGTTGCTTTCGATTTTCTATTGGATCAAGCAATTTCAAAAAGGGATCGTGAACGGCTTGTTTTGATCGACTACCCGATTCATGGTGCAGCTTTGGCGAAGACAGCTCAAGTGGATAACGTGA
>MPMU01000149.1 GCA_002238665.1 Gammaproteobacteria bacterium bin55 | reverse complement strand
GTCAAAGAACATCATGACAGTAGCATTGACCGCTCCAGAGAGTACCTCACCGCTATCGATTGCACACTGAGCCAATACATGTGCTGGACATGGTATGTGGACGAGAGGTACTTCAAAATCCATTGCCGCTGAAGTGAACCCATGAGAGAGTGTGATGATCTCGACATTAACGTTCTGAGTGTTTTCCTCGAGAGGGATTCTGATTTCTATGCCAATGACTTCACCTTCTACGTGATTGGTCCAATAAACTTCGTCTCCCAATTTGAGTAATTCATGCTGGGTTATATTGTGTTCTACAAGAGTTTCATCCTTTGAGTTCACGGAGTAGATTTGTATCCGTGCTTCTTTTGGCAACTGGAGTTTGAGACCAAGTCGAACTGTCTTAGCCTCTGGGGAGCGGACTTCAATATATCCGTAATTACCGTCCGCTAGAGGTTGCCAAAGCAAGTTTGGCGAAAGGTCTCCTAGAGCTTTTGTTGGTACGGCTCTGTGAATCCCTACTTTGATAGGACCGGATGGACTCTGAGGTGTTTCTATTTCCTGTCTTTCTGCAGGCGACAAAGAAGGAAGATTTACAACATATTCAAGTCGATCGGGTGCGTCTAAGGCGAGTTTTGGTAATTCACCAGCCTTCTTTTCATCCTTAGAAGGCATCCCGTCATCGTTTTTTTCTCCACCTTGTTGTGCCAATGTTGGATACGCGCAGAGCTGTATAAAGCACAGAACAAACAGAATCTGGAAAAGTCGTTTCAAGAGCACATACGGTCCAAATTTACGAGAATTGGGTAGCATCACAAAGACTACTGTAGAGAAGCCATAGAAGCAACGGATTCCATTGAATTATTTGATACGGAGAACATGAAAATGTACAAGGAAGATTTTTTCTCAATCGCTGTCAGGAAAGCTTTACTTAAACGGACTCCGCCAAAGTCAGTTGCTCCGGTTCAAGGTGTTGAACTGTGGTGTTGGCCTACATAGAGCTTTAAATACCAATCGATTAATATACCCGTATTTGCCTGCTCAACATCTACCACCTCGAGAGTCCACTCACCCACGGGATTCTCCCCATAAAACGCGTTCGTAAGGAAGGTATATTCAACCACATCTTCAGTTGGTTTGACCAGACTGTTATTGAAGACTGGATTCACGATACTGGATGTGCCGAATGGTGAAGTCAGTCGTAGACCAAGATCAGCGGGTCTTGAATGATCCAGTCTTACCCGTACTTGTAGCGATTCGATGTTTACATTTGCCACGGATAACGAGATGCTCTCGTTGTTTGGTCCCAATACTACTGCATTTGCTTCAACGCAATGTGGGATGGCGTCATCTGAATCGCAATTCTCATAGGCAATAGGAGTGTCAATCTCAACGGTAGTCACTAAGCCGCTGCCATCTGCATCAGGTATTTCTTGAGGATTTTCGTTCGTTGTTGGTTCAATCCATTCCGAGACTGCGAACAGACCAAGTGATCCAGACTCAAAGGTAGTCGCGAAGTCGATGGCCGAATCAATATCTATCGCACCAAATCCGTACTCGTTATGAAAGTGATAACCGGCACCGTTTTCGATCCATCCATCCTGTATGTTTACCAAGGTTGCATCAATCACAATTCGGGTAGGGTGTATCTCAGGTTCAAGCTGTCTAGCCGTGTTAGCCAGCACATGTTTCACTTCTCTGAAAGTTAACTCGGGTTGTTCCTCCAACAGCAACGCAATACCACCTACGACCATCGCGGTCGCAGCACCGGTGCCTTGAAAGGTACTGGTGTGGTCAAAATGTGGATTATCGCTGGGCCGTGAATTAAGTAAGTCTGGCAAAGTGCTTGCGTACCCTCTAGGTTCACCGAATTGATCGGTGGTGATAACTCCAGCACGGCTATCTTCGTTTGATCCAGCGGGCGCGACGATCCATAGGTTACTGCCGCTAGTTGAATAATTCGCGCGATGAGCAGTCGAGTCAAATGCGCCTGTGACCACAACGTAAGGAGAATTTGCGAGCGGGTGCGTGGTGGCACTGTGACAACCCAGTTCTGTATGAATTGGATGTCCGATTCGATTACAGCGTTCAAACGCATCGCCTGATGCTTTGACGTAGACCATACCTCGACCGTCGCGTAAGAGCTTGGTTCCAGTGGCGAGTAGATCTGGCATAC
>MPMU01000148.1 GCA_002238665.1 Gammaproteobacteria bacterium bin55 | reverse complement strand
AAGGAAAGGCTATACGTTCGAGCCAAAAATCTCAAATTTAGTTGCCGTGTACTCCATATGCCAGTTTTTTCGATATTCAGACCGGTTTACTATGGTGAGATCAAAGAGAGTGAAAATGGAAGTCTGATTCGAGGTAAGTTTCGTTTAGCAACATTGACTGAAGCAATTTGTTGGCTCGTGTTTGGCGGTGTGTTGGCTTGGCTAGCTGTTTCAATTGTGCGTCTGATGCGATTTGGTGTGCTGTCTGAACGGACGGTAGATCTCGTTGGATTTTTACTGTTTCTGCTGGGCCCAATACTGTTTTTTGCACTGTTCTTAATGGTCCTAGTCGGCGGAATCAGAATTTATCAAGTAGATCTCAAGACAATGGGCCTGTGGTTGGAGAATCTTGTCAAAGAAAATGCTGAAATCGAAGAATCAGCGAGATCTCAGGGAAGCTAAATCTGAGTTTCTCGGAGAGCAGGTTCGATCTTCGTTCGTGTATGTGGATTGTTCACCTAGGATGTTCTCAAATAGTCAATTTGGTTCCTAACGATCAGCTATCCTGAGTTACACGACACTGTAGCATAGAAACGAGCGGAAGAAAGGAGGTTCACTATCTACCTTGTGGCTGTAGCACCACGTAATAAGCTATTTCACAACCATTCGAGATTACCGTTTGATGTCGTTCCTGTCGTAAAAGTCGACGATGGCAACTTATTTCGCATCTTGTTTCATGCATTGGCATCGCATCTTCAAATGTTGTGTCATCAGCACGTTGTAAAGGAAGAAATCAAAGTCCTGCGCCATGCACCGTCAATTTACTCTCGATTGGCTTTCAAAGAATGCCCCTCCTAATATAACCACAGTGGCATATCCTGGACCTAAAATTTCAGGAGAGTTTTCTTCAATCATGGAGAACTTACTGGCCATGTCGGGTCGAACTATCTCAATCAAGTCACTAGATGAATATTTGGGAGTTATGTAATGAGTTGGTCGGTCAACATTTCAATGTCATCGTCCGAAGATTCACTTCGCATGGGTTTTGATGAGTTCGAAATAAATCGCATGACGGTTCGTATGGGCCAATTCTTCATAAACACGGGCATGCGGGTTATCTTTGGGCATGACTGGCGTGATGATGGAGTAATGCGGGCTATTGCGAACTATGCTGAGATAGTGGCTAGACACGAAGAGTGTAGTCCTGACGACAAGGACTCTTGGAGAATGTTGAACGTAGTATCCACACCCAGAGAATTGACCAGTCGACACGCAGTAGATGCTGAGAACAATGCACGAGGTGTTCTAAGACTTGAATGTCTGAGGGATATTGAACAAGATATTGACCAGTTATCAGTAAAAAGATACTTACAGGATTCGATAACCAGTCACAAAGAGCGCGGTATTGAACTTACGAAGTTGGGATGTTATATCACGCAATTATTAGATCCGGGTTGCCGCATATGTATCGGAGGTAGAACCAGTGGATTTGAAGGTAGAGAGCCTGATATTTATGAAGAAGCCAGATTAGCTCTGTGTTACGGTAAACCTCTTTTCTTAATGGGAGGATTCGGCGGTGCTAGCAAAAAATTTGGCGAGAGTCCGGAAAACGAATATTGGAATTCAGAAAATGGACTCGATCAAAGGGAAAAGGATGATGTGTTCAAGACTACAGATATTGAACGCGCTCTGAATATAGTGTCACGTGGCATAGCTCGCCTCTCGGGTCGCCAGCAGGTGTAGGTTCTAGTAATGTCAAATATTTTCTGCAAATTCCGTTTTGGTTGGTTTCGCTGACTCACCTACAGGTGGTTCAGCGAAAGTCGGCGATGTTTGTTGAGCCTGCTACCCTTTTTAATTTTATGGCGTGTTTTTGCGCTTCTTTTTCGAGTCCGATAGCGCCGCTAAGATAGCACTTGACCGCCATCTTGTGATCTTGCGTTTTTGCCGCGTATGCACGTACCTAGGCAGACACGACCCTTCGTACCGAAAGCACGCTAACGAGAAGAATAAAGACTGCGGAAGCGCATGCGTGGCATTGAAAAATAAGTCCGAGCTTCTACAATATTGCTATCGTTAATCATCTTGAATCCATGCCAAATCCAATTCCTATTCAGTTGCAAGACCGCCTTAGCGATGAAGAGCTGGAGAACTTAAAACCGTATTTAAAAAAGTCTGAACGAGGACAGCCGATTGCGTTTGAAG
>MPMU01000015.1 GCA_002238665.1 Gammaproteobacteria bacterium bin55 | reverse complement strand
TGCTTACGAATCTCGGTATTCATGTACAGTTGCTGTAGTCCGATCATAATAACGGGAATATCGTCCCGGCTCTTCGGATTGATCCAAATTTGATCGATGGGATTGATGAAGAATATTTCCTTTTCCTTGGAACTTTGCAAGAAGGCACTCCTGACAGGTAGTTAAACAGTGAACATCCGGCAAAATCGGTTGACAAATACGTGAAAGCACCGAATATGTCCAGTATCCAGATGCTGAATGTTAGGTCTTTATCCCAATAAATACAGTCAATTCAAGGAAAATCGCAGACTAAACGAGGTCATTTGCAAGCACTATACTAGACAGACATTGAACGCGAGTACGACATGACAACTGATTCTCAAGGCACAAAACCGAGTCGTGCTCTCCCGTATAAGGACATGTTGTTCTACGGATGTGGCGCGTTCGCAAACAACCTCCAGGCCGCCGCCAGCGGTGGCATGATGATTGTGCTGAATTTGGCGTTCAGTATCAGTCCAACGGTGGTCGGCATCCTTAGTGCGATCCCTCGCTTGGTTGATGCGATTTCAGACCCCGTGATGGGCTATGTTTCAGACCATACAAACTCTCGCTGGGGACGTCGCCGACCATTCATCTTCTCAGGTATCTTGGTTGCAGGTGTGATCTTTGCGCTGATGTGGCAAATAGGGGACGGTCAAAGCGAAACGTTCTACTTTGTCTATTTCCTTGCATTCTTGATCGTGTTCTTTCTTGCATACACGATTTTTGCCACTCCGTGGGTAGCTCTGGGTTACGAACTGACGCCAGACTATCACGAACGAACCAAATTGATGGGCGTTCAGAACTTCATGGGGCAGGTTCCATTTTTGGTTTTAGCCCCTTGGTTTTTATGGTTCATGGAGTTGGATGTCTTTGGTGGTATGGCAAATGGAGCATCGGTTTTAGGAATCACCGTCGCAGTTCTTTGCATAGCCGGAGGGTTAATCCCAGCGCTGTTCTTAAGAGAGCGGTTCGCGCAAGCGACCACCGCTGAATCAACTGGACGCATTGATTTAAAAGAAGCGATTGTGAGTGAGGTAGCCAGATTTCTAGCTGGATTTGCAGAGACGCTAAAAAATCGAGACTTCGTGATGTTGGCGATTGCTACATTTTTGGTATTCAACGGATTCCAATTGATTGGTGCTTTTCAGTCGTACGTAATCATCTATTACGTGTTTGCAGGCGATCGCGATGCTGGCGGCTTGCTATTAGGTCAGTTTGGCATGATTTCCTCAGTAGTCACCTTCGTGGTAATCGCGATTACAACCTTCCTCAGCACGAGAATTGGAAAGAGACAGACGTTTTACGTGATGATCGGAATCTCTACCATAGGTTATCTATTGAAATGGTTCTGTTACAGCACGGAATATCCCTATTTGATTCTCGTGACTGCATTTCTGATTCCGTTTGGATTAGGAGCGTTGTTTACGCTGATGGGTTCAATGATCGCAGATGTGTGCGACAAAGACGAACTGGTTACCGGTGAACGACGAGAGGGAATGTACGGTGCGATTTTCTGGTGGGTTGTAAAACTAGGGATGAGTGTTGCTTTGCTTCTTGGTGGGATTCTGCTAGACGTGACCGGGTTCGACGTAGATTTAGAAGTTCAGGCAGAGGAAACTCTTTATTTACTGAGACTGTTTGATGCCATAGTGCCTGCGGCAGCGTCACTGCTTTCGATATTTTTGGTGGCTTCTTACTCAATAACGGAAAAACGTGCAGTAGAGATTCGCGCGGAATTGGAGTTGCGGCGGGGTGTGGTGTGAGACAACAGCTAGTAAGCTGAAAAATCTAAGTCCATGAACGGAATAGAGAACTAACAGCTTATTTGACTTCTGAGAATTAACCCACTAGGAATCACAAGAAGATTGAGGCTTCAATTCTCCTACGGTATACCGGTCTCGTGCGACCCAATCATTTAGGTACTCGATACTCCCATACCCCTCCCACGGGTTAAATCCAAATAGTTCGAGAAGACGCGTAGATGCACCTTCGAGTATTTCGGGGAACACGCCCAATTGAAAGTTCTCTTGTTGTCTAAATTGTGGTGCACAGAAGTTGGTATTCACTCCAACTCGCATTGTTTCTGTCCGGTTGATCCCGGTGGTGTGCCATGTTCTTCCTTCAAAAACAACCAGACTGCCTGCAGGTGCCATCGCTGGTACCCAATTTGCGTCCTCATCTTTTTCGTCAGGTTCTCTGCCGAAAAGGTGGCTACCTGGTACGAAATTGGTAGCGCCATTTTCTGCGGTGAAGTCTTCCAGCATCCACATTGAGTTGCAGACGACGGGTTGAGAAATCGACATAAATTGCGCGCCAGCTTTACGACTACCGAGCGCACCACGATTCCTCTCTCGTGAATAGGAACCAGGCCGAAGTTGCGGTTGTTCTTGAGGTGAAATTGGCGGCGGCATCCACCATTGATCCGTGTGGAGTACTCGACCACCCCCAGGATGGGCGATGTGACCAGAGATACTCGATAGTAGAAATCTCTCACCAAGTACATGTCCGACGATGGCATTGAGACTATCGTGAACCGCAAGATCTAGGAATACTTGACCTTTGTTTGCGAGAAAGTAAACGAGCTGTTTCCGATCTGGTAGAAGATGTTGAATACCTAATTCTTCTTCTGCCTGAAGTTGCTCCAACAGTCGGTCCCGACATTTTAAAGCAGTGGATGCACTAATCGCGTCAAGAATGACGCAATAGCCGTATTGCGTCATATGAGATTTGGCTAGATCTAGATCAGTTGTAGGTTGAGGTACCTGACCGAGGCTCATGTTCTTGTTTTCTACACAGGCGAACTAAAGGTGTTTCAAAGATCACTACGAGTTTTCTTTGCGTATTCCGCTTTCCTAAGACTGTTATCTCTTCTTCCCGAATACAAGAAACGGAATGTTTGCGTGTGCGACGCTGTTGTTCCCATCGTAAATCAGGACAAAAATTCTGTAATTACCTGGTGTTCCCGGCGCATTAAACGAAACACTCTCTGACGTCGCATCGTCGATGAATAGTCCATCAAGGTCACTGATGTCTTCTTCGTAGTCACCACCAATAACCGTCTCCGTACTTTCCGGCTTGATTTGCCATTGATACTCCAGTTCATCCCCATCCGGATCCATGGCATTAACCTTCGCGGTGTACTTGTTCCCCGACGCAAGGCGAATGCTCTTGTCTGCGGTACGGCGAGCGAGCACTATTGACTCTATTAAAGGTGCTTGGTTAGCCGGAATACGATTGGTCCACACAAACTCAAGTGCATCTACGGCCGCGGTTGCCTCTCCATCTTTGGTAAATAGACTGAACCATGTGCTGGTCCTTTCTTGCTTTTGTCCCCAAAGGAATGCGTAGGAGCCTAGTGCTGGACCCAGGAAAGGTTGTATCCAATTGCGATAGCTGGCGACATAGTGCCGACCCTTTTCGGTACTGGTTTGTTCTATCGGTGCGCCCCAACGAGTTTTGCCAACTTCCCAGTGTCCGAGAGGACCCCATTCAGTAATCATGAACGGAGCATCCTTCAAGTATGAGATGGCTTTTGGCATTAGAGCCAATGCACCGTAAGCCTGCAAACTGATGAAATCTAGGTCTGGTGTGCGTTTTCGGATATCTAGGATGATATCTTTCTCGAACGTAGCAATGGTCGTTGTGGTCGGGTGATTTGGATCAATCTCGTTCACGATCTTGGCAAGCTCATTGACCTCGTCATAGGCTTTATGATCAGGTGCCTGCATATCTAGTTCATTCCCAAGTATCCAACCTAATAGAGCAGGATGAGCTTTATATTTGGTAACCGCCTCTCGAATGGCTTGTCGCTGTACCTCGACTTCTTCAGGATTGTCATAGTCAAATCCAAATCTTGGTGGGGCAACAGGCAATCCCATGAGTACGGTAAGCCCATACTTTTGAGCCTCGTCCAGCGTCGATTGCGCTTCCTCAATCCCCCAAGTACGAATCGAATTTCCGCCGCGCTTGACTACGGTGGAGAGATCGATTCCGCTAGCTCCGGCACCCTTAACTACAAACGGCACACCTCCTTTTACAAAGGTATAACCATCTTCTGTTTTGACAACTTCGACGTGTGCGCTTGCACTCACCATCGCGAGGCAAGTACCTAAGACAGTCAACGCACAAATCCATCTTTGATAGTCAACCATGTCGTATCTCTTACTCAGTATTAACAATCCAGGAGGGATTTCTTCTCGCGAATACAAGACAACTTGTGCGAGGAACAATCCTCATCTGCTGTTCTCAAAATTAACGTTACAGATCTCCGATCCGAATACTAGCTCGTATACCTGCTAATCGAGGACGCGTGAAGAACCGCGTGTTGTCGAATTGAGTGATGATCTGTGCTGCTTCGTGCACTTCACCGGTCAAGTTACTGATGAACCCTTCAACACGAAAGCGTCCGCTTGGATGAGAATAGCCAACACCAGCATCTACCGAAACAAATCCTTCAACTTTATCGTTGAGACGTAATCTGGGGTTATTTGGATTTAGGTAATCTATGCTGTTGAATATGGTTCGAAACTGATCGTCGCGCCATCCAACTGAAACCACATAATCAATCGCACCCCAAGGGGTGCCTATAAGTTGGGACATCGATCCATTCAATTGAAACTTGGGCGTATGAGGTAATCGACGGTCATCAATGGAGCGAAAAATTGCTTCCTCAGGAGAGACATCAGCCTGGAAGCGAAAATCTTGGATTGGCATTGACTCACGGATAAATGCTTCTAACCACAAAGCAGTCCAATTGAAGTTTATGTTGTAAGGTAGCTGGAAGCCGCCTTCCATTTGCATGCCATAAATCCTCGAATCCGCAGCGTTGTAACTGAACGAAACGACCAGTGAGCCAGACCCGGTTTCAGTAGGATCTATGAGCGTGACTCCACCGGCATTGAAATCCAGTGCTTGCTCTACCGACAACAACGACGTGAATACCTGGTCGCCGTAGTCGTAGTAAAAGCCTGAGACGTTGAATCGAGTCGGCGTATCACCCAGATTGAAATCGTTCTTCCAACCTGCTTCGTACACAACCACCTGTTCCTCATCGTACGTAGGTGCGACAGGCAGACCGGTCTCGCCGGTAAAGGTGTCATTGAATCCACCTGACTTATGGCCAGTTGAAATCATCGCATAGCAGAGAGCGCCATTGCAATCGTTCTCAATCCTGAATCGCCAGTCCAGAAAATTGTTCTCCATCTCACCGTACTGAGGCGTGATTGAGGAATTTGGATTGATGATGGCTACGAAACTGAATAGGCCATCCGGCGGACAGTAAAAATCGTCTTGATTCTGAGTATCGAAGCATGCCACCTTATCTTCTTGAGCAGCCCCACCACCGTAAGTGCCTTTGGCAAAAATGTCCAAAACATTGTCCCGAGCTCCAAACGATTTAATGCCGTCGTAGTAGAAAGCCAGATACTCGTCGTCTGAAACGGTGCCATCTCCATCCGTATCGGGGTCGAAAATGGTTCTATCTCTAGCGGCAAATTCGAAACCCTCTGTGCCAAGACGCACGCCGCCACAACACGAGAAATTACGTCCACCCAGCGCAAATGCATAGCGTGCGTTTACTCCCTCCCGACTTTTTTCGTCAGCCGTGAACCTCAAGCCCGCGGTAAGACGCGTCTCCTCTGTCCAGTGATAGGTGACGTCGCCGTAAGCAGAGGTCGAACTGGAATCCGTATCTGGCTGATTGAACTCCACTCCTTGGAAGAACAAGCCGCGATCACCGACTGAACCTAGGAATGTGTACTGATTTTCCGTGAACCAGAAGAGTCCAGTGGTCCAGCTCCACGCACCAGTATCTCCGAACAGTCGCAATTCTTGAATATCCGACACACTGTCAGTGATAAACTGGAATCGTGACCAATTGTCATAGATCTCATCGACAGGTTGTAATACGTTTGCTACACCAGGCCAATCAGGAGCCAGCGGTGTCGCTGCATCGTAGTTGTAAACAAGATCGCGTCGGCTGACTTGGTACTCTACTGTTCCCCAATTCAATTCATAGTTGATTTGGAGTTTTGCACCCCAATGGGTCGTATCAAGCTTGGGTGTAAACGCTCGAGCATACACATCTCTCGGATCGTCAATGTCTTCCGGTCGTACGCCGTTGCCCAGTGGATTGGCGTAGTTCGTACCTGTCCAGCCAGTGCCTTGTTCGTGTATGTCGTCGTATGCAAAGAGAACCTGCAAGCGATCCCATTCACCGAGCAATTGGAATCGGTAGCCTTGATTATCAGCTGCTTCTGGTCCTTCTAGATCCAAGGGACCGACATCGTTGTAGTACGAAGAGTGTTCTGTCTTATAGCCCGCGAATCGAACAGCCATGTCATTGCCGAGAGGTAAATTCACGACTCCTCGAGTGACTCGCGCATCGTAATCACCGGTTTCAACTTCGAGCGCCATTTCAGTTCGATTCAATCCAGGTCGCCAGGGTATGATGTTCACAGAACCAGCAGTGGCATTTCGACCACGTAGTGTTCCTTGCGGTCCCACATTGACTTCCACACGGGCAATATCGAAAAAGGCAGATCCGATTCCTGCTGCTCTTGGTAGATAAATACCGTCGAAATGAGTCGCGGCGGCTGGGTCACCAAGTTCAGTGTTGTTCGATGAACCTACACCTCGGATCCAAACCTCAACATTCCCACCTTTGTTCCCAATTTCAAGGCCAGGAGCCAATTCACTCAAGTCTGTGAGGTCCTGAACGCCTTGTTGCTTCAGATCATCGCCTCCGAAGTTATAGGCAGTGACTCCCAAGTCCTGGAGATTCTGTTCACGCCGCTCGACCGTGACGATGACTTCTTCAATGCCATCACTGGCTTGCTCCGTGGTTTCTTCTTCGTCTTCTTCTTGTGCCAACGAGGCAGCGCTCATACATACAAGAATCGAACAGAGGAATGCTCGATAGAGTGTTAATAGATATTCATTTGTTTTCATTCTTTAACCCGTCCTTTATTGAGTTGGCACTAGACGAATGTTGTCTATGCGCGCCACAGCCCCTTGGGCGTTACCCCAGTCAGGGAAAAACAACACTAATGAGAGATTCATGAGATCCAGTCCCGGCAACTCAGAGTCGAATCCGAAGGTATAACTTTGCCAATCGCTATTTGGAGCAGGATTACCACCATCCGTGAGTACTGCCTCAGCAAATGTGGCTGCACCACTACTTTCTAGTTTTACTCGCCATTGCGAGCCATCGGGCGGTGGAGACACCTCCTTAAAGTCGAACTGCAAGGACCCACCCATCGCACTGCTTGCATCCATTGCTGCGGTGGCCTGTAAACCAGTCACGGTGGAACCTTCAAGGAATGAAAGTTCAATCACCTTGCCATGCTCGTCATCATCATCCACTTCGGCGAATGTCGCCGCACCACAGCAATCCCAGAGGTACCATCCATCAGCAAGTGCATTGCCATAGAGTTCGATTGGTGCACTTTCAGGTGCGATTCGCACGTTATCGATTCGTCCAACCGCGCCGTCTGCATTTGCCCAATCTGGGAAGATCATTACCAGCTTGACGTCTGATTTGTCTAACGCCGCAAGAGTCTCATCCAGACTAAAGCGGTACGTTTGCCACTCGGAACTTGGTATTGGATTACCGGCGTCAGTTAGTAACACTTCCACGAACGTCGCGGCACCGCTACTTTCGAGTTTTAAGCGCCATTGAGAACCATCAGGAGGTGGCGAAACCTCTTTAAATTCAAACTCCAGGTAACCCGATTGAATGCCACTGACATCGACTCCTTCGTTTGCTTGAAATCCTGTAACCGTACCTACAGGACCAAACGCAAGTTCGACGACTTTGCCGTGGTCTGCGTCGTCATCTACCTCTGCAAATATCGCACCGCCACAGCAATCCCATAGGAACCAGCCTTCAGCAACGCTTTCGTCATAGATCGTGATAGCACCGCCGCCAACCATAGTTGGTTCAGGTGGATCACCAGACAACCATTGGATGTTGTCTATCTCAAACCTGAGAGGACTCGTTTGACTGGTGGGGAACACTACGATTCCGGTATTGATTGACGATAGATTGAGACCACCCCCCAGGAGTCGCGAAACGGGAATTTGAACGGTCTCCCATGCACCGTCTCCGACCTTGCCAATTTGTTGGTCTCCACTTGTACAAGGGAAGAAGCAATCGACCTTCATAGTCATACCTTGCTCGTTCGCACCGTAGTCGTCGACTTTAATGTCAAAGCTCACCATGCCCGTGGCGTACGATCCCAAATCGACTCCCATAGAGGCTTGAACGAACCAGACTCCAAACTCGGAACCGCCGCCAAAGTTCACTTCAATTACTCGTCCACGTGCTGCATCGTCAGATGCCATCTCTTGCCATTGGACTTTGTTCGAGTTATTACCTTCAAAATAATCAGTCCAACCTGTTCCGGAATCTGAAGCACCGACGCCTCGGTCCCAAGCCTCACCCACCGAATCGATGAAAACCGGGAACGGCTCTGTGGAAGGGGGCGGGGGTGGTACTGGAGGCCTGATGCCGCAGTCATCTGCATTTACGTGAGCACAGGTCAGCTTGATATTGTCGACCTGTAGATGAGCACGACCAGTAGTTTCCAGTACGAAAACGCTCAGTACTTCTGAAAGATTGACCGGGCCACCGCCGAAACTACCAGGATTATGAGCGATATCACTGATCTGAACCGTAATGGTTGACCATTGGTCGTGAGCTAAATCGGCTATCGGTAGTTCAACAAATCCCAAGTCTGGGAATCCACTATCGAGTTTTACCTGAATAGCACTTTCTGCGTCTGTTTCCTCTGCGAATATATAGAGGTCAAATTGCAGTTCGCCTGCGTAATTTGCGCCATCGGATGCACTTCCCATCCCAAACAAAGTGAGTCTTTGCAGGTCAGTCGGGAAGATGTTGAAATTGCCTCCACCGCTGGTATTCACGTCGATCACCGTACCGCGTGACTCTAAGGTCATTTCACTGAGCGCAAGGGCACCGCCTGCATCCCAAACTCCCAACGACAGTCCTACGACGTCTTCTGACCGCGGAAAAGTTAGTGGTCCGACAGCATCGACGTAAAGGTCGTACTCAGCCCGAAATACGTTCCCTGGTGGTGGAGGAATAACCGACGGATCCGTGTAATCCATGAAGCCATCGCATCCCACGCCTGTAGTCGAATTGATGTTGCACTCGTACACCCTTACGTAGTCGACTATGAGTTGTGACGGTAGCGCGGAGTCATCAGGTGCACCAGGCAGATTTCCACCAACGGCTAGATTTAGCAGAAGATGGAAGGGTTGATCAAATGGCGCAGCAGCTGAGCCTTCCACATGAGCATTCGTAGTCGCATCCTTGTAGTAATTCCAGTAGGTATTGTTGTTGACTGTGTAGTAGTGATTACCGTCAACAAACCAACGAATTTGGTTTTCGTCCCACTCAACTGCATAGAGATGAAATCCATCTGCTGGATCAATGTTCTCGTACTTCTGATACTGATAAGTATTGAGCGGCCAAGCCATCCCGTAGTGAATTGCTGCTTGCGTGAAGGGATTGGGATCTCGGGAGAAAACCTCCATGATGTCGATCTCACCGCCAGCTGCCCATGTCCCATACATTGACCCTGTAGGTAACATCCAAAAAGCCGACCACATACCTTGACCTGCAGCGGCCTGGATTCGAGCTTCCGCCCGACCGTACTTAAAGTCAAATTTTCCTTTGGTATTGATTCGACCGGAGGTGTACGCTGTGGAATTTACGTCCTCTTTACGCGCAGTAATGATGAGATTACCACCGGAAACCTCCACGTTTTCTGCTTGATAGGACTGAAGCTCATTGTTCCCCCAACCTGGGATACCTTCAGCCGAACCGTCTCCCGTCTGTATATTCCAGTTTGAACTGGACAGGGACGACCCAGAAAATTCATCAGACCAAGCGAGTTGCCAGCCTTTAGGAACCTGAGGTTCTGTGGGCTGATTACCTCCTTCTGCAAGGTCGTCGTTCCCGCCGCTACACGCGTAGAGCACTGGCAAAACCAAGACCATACTGAGTAATTTCAGAAATTGCGACTTACTGAACACGGATGCCTCAACAACTGTGAAAATATTGGAATAATTGGACACAACACCTTGATTATGTTGCTTTTTATTTTTGTGTACGAATAAATTCATGCGATTTTTGCAGGTCATTTTCCGTTTTAGAAATTCTTGGATAGGTTGGGAATTCATTCGCGAATTACGCTCGATTTGAGATGGAATAGGGGACTAGAACCAGTGTTGTTTTACACTAGCACTCCGAACCTCTGTGCAGAGGTTTGTTCCCCGCGGTTTCCCTGTTAAAGACAGAGACAAACCCTTGCATTTTACTTGAACAAAACCAGAATGTTCTGCTAGTTCATTGATTGAAGTAACGGGTGAAATCCGACTTGACCGAATTGCCTCAGTCTGATCTTTTCAACCAGTAGTAAACACCGTGCTACTTGGTCAGCACTGTTAAGCACTCAAATGGAATATGTGTCCCAAAAAATGGCTCAATGTAAGGGGTCACCTTGATCAGAATAGGAAACTTGACCGCTGAGAGGCGGCTAGTCCGCGTTGTCTAATTCGCCAATTGGTTTCAGGTTGTTCACTGAGATGCCCATCATGTGCTTGATGCGGTCGGAGAGCAATTTATAGACATCATCAGGAACATGGAGATTTGCAGTGGAATGCTCGTGCAGTGCACGAATGAAATGCCTGTTGTAGTGGCATCTCATGGCGTATCTGGTTCCAGGTGCGGTACGTTGACCTCCACCGTGTAGGACTCGAGTGTCGGTGAGAATGCAGCTACCGGGTGGTGCACATATTGCCACTAGGCCAGGTTCGCCATCGATGAATTCGAGTAAGTTCGCATTTTCGTCAAAGATTGATTTGCCGTCAGCGGTGCGATGTGAACCTGGAACAACATAGGTTGCGCCATTTTCAAGATTGAAATCGGTAAAACACCAAATAATGAGTGAACCGAATGGAAACGGAGGATATGGATGGGGTATTCCTCCTTGGTCAATATGTAAATCCTGCAGTCCACCTCCTTCATGCACGATCGATCCATGAGCACATCCGAGTCCAAATCCCTCACCCATGACCTTGGTCAATAGTGCGTCGACCAAAGGACCTCCCTGTGCCGCAGATTCTTTAAACTCCACAGTATCGCGGAAGATCTGACCTTTTAGAACGAGATTGTTGACCAGTTGCGCACGCTGACCACCACTCGTCATGATCGACTTGTTCAGTTTTCGCTCAGCGGCTGCTTGTTCAGTCAGTCGATCAATCTGATCCTGTACCTGCTTTGGGGACATTGCATCCTTGACCACACAGTACCCCCAACGAATAAAATCCGCCTCTAACTTCTGCTGATCGCTGGACGCAGTTGGCAGATAAGGAAAGACTGTTGAATTCCTAATTTTCCCGGTTTGCACTCGTTCCTTGGCTATACCTGACAACTGCTTAAGGATGTGCCACGCGCCTTTGGCACTCGTGTCAGATCGACCGTCTGAGTAACCGATCCCTGCTGCCATTTGCTCTTTCCAGGAAGAGCTAACCGCGGTATCTCGTACAGACCCACGTAAATCCTGAAGTTCCCGTCTCAGTTGGGCATTTTCTTCCCGCAGTCTCTCGATCACTGTTTGATCGGAAGGTACTACTGGTGGAGGACCGGAATTCGATGCATTTGTTTCAACAGTCATAGGTAGAAGTACAAAGTAGGTGAGACCATATTCTATTAGGTAGCGTGCGCCAAGTATGAATATGAGAAGTCAGGGAACCAATGACCTAGATGGGTCAGAGTATTGCTTTGCTTTAGAGGCAGGAGGATCAATTCAATTGGTTACTGGGAAGAGAGTATCTTCTCGATTTTCGGCTCTTCTCTTATGGAAGTGATATTCCTTGGTGAGCTGTTGGCGCTTCTTCCGATGATGGTTGTGTTTCCTCTGATTCTTTGTCTTTGGGGAGCTGCAGGTCATCCAGGCCGTCCATGGTAATTGTTGCCCGACCACCAGTGGCCATCCAAAAATTTATAAGTTCCGAAGATGTGTTTTCCGGACGAATATCCTCAGTTGCTGAAAACAACTGAATGGTATTGCGAACTTCGTCGACTACCTTGGGAGTCACCTCGTTGCCCTCATCTTCCAACAAGATGACGGCAGCTTGAAGCGCATCTCTCGCTTCACCGACCGCAGGATTACGAGGTCCGAGAATTTCGATTATTTCGTCGATGGTGATGGTCTTAAATCCTTCTGACTTGAAAATAGGATTGCCTTCTTCATCCCTTTCCTGTCCTTCCTCACCTTCAATGAACACGGCATCGATTGCTACCAGTATTTCTGGTACATCCTCGCTTGGAAGCCAACCTGCCAGATAGAGTTCCAGTGGACTGTAGGGTATTGTGTTGCCAAAATTCCCAATCAATCCGAACCTGCCAGCTGAGTATTTTCCGTCGCCAAGATCCTTCAGTTCTTCGCGATTGAATCCACCTAGCTGACCATGGACACTAGAAAACCCCCAATGTCCTGGGTGCATTGTTGGAATGACTTCGCCGATTGTCCAAGCATGAATCAGAGAGTGTAAACTCGGGCCGAACAGTAGTCCGTTTCGAGTGATTAAACGGACGACGATTTTCAATCGACCGTCTGAGCCAAATCGCTTCGATTTAGTAAAACTCGGAACTCCGATACCTTCTACGTAATTGGATACGTGAGCGACAGCGCCCCAGTCTCTGAGCCCTCTAGATATAGCTTCTCTCCTCGTCATGTTGTAGAGCACAAAAATCACGTCGAATTTATCTTCGTAGTGCTCATACAAGACGAGGCTGGCCAGTCCAGGTTCATAGGGATACGTGAACATCGGATTAGGCAATTTCATGACGACAAGATCGTCTAGTTGTTGCGTAATTACAGGTTCTTTAGCCACGCAGGAATTGAATGGGCACCCGCCAAAAGGGATTTCGATGGAGCTCGTGTGTTGAGCGAATGAGATTGTTGTGAACAACAATACCAATACTGCGCTAAATAGCCGATAGATTCTCAAGGACAAGATATCTAGACCACTAATGAGGTGCGTGAACTGAGTTTGAATGTACCGATGGTCCCCTGAGGATCACTGTTGTCCTGCCATTCTCTGGTCGATCTCTTCTGGAGTCAATTGCTCGATAACGGCTGAAATCGACCATAGGTTTCCGCCAACGTCTTTCACGGTCGCTGAGCGATGTCCATAGAACTGGTCTGCAGGTTCTCGTTCTGATGTCGCTCCCGCTTCCAATGCCGCCTTGTAAGTTGAATCTACTTCCTCGGCACTGCCAACATATACCGAGAGCAGTGCAGGTAGAGCATCCTTCTCCGATGGCGCTTCTCCGAGCATGACTACACTGTCGCCGATCAGAATTTCTGCATGTGCACAAGTGCCATCAGGACCATCGTAACGCTCGAGAAGTTCTCCTTTAAAAACATCCTCAATGAACTTCAGTACCTTGTTAGCGTGACAAATCAAAGCACCGGGAGTCACGATGTGGTGACCTTTAGGCAAAACAATGGACATGGTTGAGGTGACTCGGTTTCAAGGCTGAGGGATTATAAGTTTTAGGGTCAAGAGACTGTATCCGTTGCAGATTTTTGGTAATATGGCTAACGTTGCAATCTCTAGTGAAACTGAATGTTTGATCTTCTCATTAAGAATGGTCTGGTGGTCGACGGTACAGGTGGTCCAGGCGCGTATCAAGATGTCGGTGTAAAAGATGGAGAAATTACCAACATCGGTAAGTTGAAAGAACGCGCTAAGTCAACAATCGATGCTGAAGGACATGTGGTAGCTCCAGGTTTCATTGATGGGCATACGCACATGGATGCACAAGTATTTTGGGATGCACTGGGATCGTGTTCCTGCTATCACGGCGTCACAAGCGTTGTTATGGGAAACTGTGGTTTCACGCTCGCGCCGTGTAAAGAGTCCGATGCCGACATGGTATTCAGAAATCTCGAACGCGCTGAGGACATTTCACGTAATGCAATGTTGGCAGGTATTCAATGGCAGTGGGAGACATATCCCCAGTATTTAGATGCTGTAGAGCGAGCTCCTAAAGGTATCAACTATGCGGGCTACGTCGGACACAGTGCTGTTCGTAATTACGTGATGGGAGATAGGGCGTTCACTGAGCAAGCAACAGAAGCCGAAGTCAAGCACATGGGTCAGATTGTCAAGGAAGCAGTGAAGGCAGGAGCCATGGGTTTCACGACTTCTCGTTCAAGTAATCACGAGACTTCCGATCGCAAGCCAGTTTCTAGTCGATTAGCAGATTGGGACGAGGTTAAGTACATCCTCAAGACCATGCGAGAATCCGGCGCTGGCATGTTTGAGATCGCTGGGGAGGATACAGGACGGGATCCAGAGAAACTACGGGACTATAGAGGTCGTCTGAAGGAACTTACCGTTGACTATGGCGTACCCGTGACATGGGGTATGTTCGGATCTAGGAGAGCACCAGATTTTTGGCGGGGTGCTTTTGACTTCTTGGAGGATGTCAACAACGCTGGCGGAAATATGTTCGCGCAGGTCCACTCCCGCGCACTCAATGTTGTGATGAGTTTCAAGTCTCATACACCGTTCGACAAGTGGGAACTATGGAAGGACATCCGTGGGTTACCTCTTGAAGAACAGATGGTCAAGTTTGCAGATCCCGACCTTAAGCGGCGTCTGGTTGAGATTGCATCTCAACCAAGTGAACGACATCGTGCAATTGGAGCCGAGATACGTCCGCCTGATTGGCACTGGTTCTTTTTAATGGATGAGCCATCTGGTGGTTCTCGTCGCATGGATGAGATTGCGCGTGAACGCGGTATTGCTCCGGCTGAAGCAATGATTGACTTAGCTCTTGAGAGTAAGTTTGAGTGTCTGTTCAGACAGCCGATTGCCAACGAAATCGATGAAGACACCATTGAGATGATCAAGCATCCGAGGTCTGTGTGCACTTTCTCAGATTCTGGTGCACATGTCTCGCAGATCATGGATAGTTCGTTGCAAACCCACTTATTCGCGCATTGGGTACGAGAAAAACAGGCACTGACTGTGGAAGAAGCAGTAAAGCAAGTTACGTCCGAACCGGCACGTCGTTGGGGTTTTAGGAATAGAGGAGTAATCAAAGAAGGTAATGCAGCGGATTTCACCATTTTTGATCCCGCTTCGATTGGTCCAAATATGCCTGAAGTGGTTAACGATTTGCCTTCAGGTGCGCGTCGTCTGAAGCAGACAGCGCATGGGATTATGTGTACTGTAGTGAACGGCCAGAAGTTCTTGGAGAACAATGAGCACACAGGGTCTGCTAGTGGTCAGCTACTACGAGGACCGGCGAGTGTGTAGCGAGACGGGTTTGGGTGTAGCCAATTGCTTCAGACGATTCTGAGATATTTTGAAGTTAAGTCTGTAGTCTCATGACAAAAAAGCAGGTCCGATATTCGGTTTTGGACTTAGTGCCAATCGTTCAAGGGAGCAATGCGTCGGTAGCTCTTCACAACACGATCAGTACAGTTCAAATGGCAGAAAGGTGCGGATTCACTCGGTATTGGGTGGCTGAACACCACAATATGGGAGGAATCGCTAGTTCGGCAACATCCGTTGTAATAGGGCATGTAGCACAGGCAACTAATCACATTCGAGTTGGTTCCGGTGGAATCATGCTGCCTAATCACGCACCATTGATAATCGCTGAACAGTTCGGGACGTTGGCCTCGCTCTATCCTGGAAGAGTAGACCTTGGAATTGGACGTGCACCTGGGACAGACCAAAGGACCGCATATGCTCTCAGGAGAAATTTGAATTCGGAAATCGACAACTTCCCACGAGACGTGATGGAGCTGAAGATGTTACTAGGTCCTGTACAGCCTGACCAAAGAGTCAGAGCGATACCTGGGGTAGGGACCAATGTTCCCATTTGGATATTGGGATCTAGTTTGTATGGAGCGCAACTAGCAGCAATACTTGGATTGCCATTTGGGTTTGCATCGCATTTTGCACCGGCAATGATGATGGATGCGATCAAGGTGTATAGAGATCATTTCAAGCCTTCCGATGAGTTGGCTGAGCCCTACGTCATGCTTGGATACAACGTGTGTGCAGCCGATACCTATGAAGAAGCGAAGTTTCTTCGTTCTTCCGGTCTCCAATCATTCCTGAAGATGCGGACTGGCCAGCCTGCACAACTGCCACCACCAATTGAAGATTTCGAAGACATGCTTGATCCTACCTCAAAGAATATGTTGAAATCCGCACGATCTGCTGCTTCTTACGGTGAACCGGAGTCTGTTCGCGGGGAAATAGAAAAGTTCCTGGATGAAACAGACGCAGACGAATTGATCGTGGTTTGCCAAATCTATGAACATGAAAAGCGATTGCATTCCTTTGAGTTGACTTCCGAGATATTTACGGAGATCAATCTAAGGAGTGAGCAACAGCAACCTGAAAACACAATGGAAGTAACTGCCAATTCATGAGTCTCCTAATTCCTGTGTTGATTGACACGGATGCAAACAACGAAATAGACGACCAGCACGCAATAGCCTATGCATTATTCAGTCGAAACCACTTGGAAGTAGTGGGAATAACAGTCAATAACACGCCTTTAGGTAAAGGTATTCAGGGACATTTCGACGAAGCAGAACGTGTAGTTCGTCTGTGTGGGTGTGAAGACCAAGTCAAGGTATTCAAGGGCGCTGAAAAGAACTTTTCAGATATTGCACCTCGGATCCAAGACTCTACGTTCGACGGTAAGGAAGCGGTTGATTTCATCGTCGACCAAGCAAAAGTTGAACGGGAAACGCCTCTAGTGCTGATCCCGATCGGAAAGTTAACGAATATCGCGCTTGCATTAACTGTCGCTCCAGAGATTCGCGAAAAAGTCAGGATTGTTTGGCTCGGAAGTAACTATCCCGACAAAGGTGAGTACAACCTAATTGCAGATCCTGAATCAGTCAATGTTGTTCTTGAGTCCAGAGCACCTTTCGAGATTGTTACCGTACGATATGTTGAGACGACCGGTTCTGCGGCAGTTCGGATTACTAAGGATGCAATTCAACGAGGAATGCCAGGCTTGGGACCTCAGGTGAAGGCTGTTGAAGGACGACATGGCGGTCAATTCAAGTGTTTTGGTGACTATAGCGTGAATCTGTTTGAGAATTTTCCAAGAGATCCTTGGTCACTATTTGATGTAGTCGCCGTCGCGGTAGTTAAGGACCCCACACTTGGCGAATATTCTGAGATAAACGTTCCTAGACTCGACCAGCAAGTATGGCTACATGGTTCTCCACAGACTTTCAAAGTTGGAATGTGGGAGCAATTTAACAGTGAAGGTGTTATTGAAGATCTTTTTGACACAATGAAATACCAAATTTAAAAGAGTCATATTTCGTCTAAAAGAACGTTGCACAACTAGATCGCTCGTTAAACGTAGCAAGCGACAGACTTGGTCACACACAAGTGGGAGTACGTCTTCAGGACTATCGAATGTAAAGAGATTTGGTCCATGCCACCGCAACTCTTGATTTGAAGTTCGTTCGATGCGCTTTGACATAGACTATCGATGAATTCCAGGACTGTACTAGAACGCCGGTTTCGTAGTCGTGTGAAAATCAACCCAGATTTTCAGCGTCGAACTGTGTCGTACCAGGGAAACAAGCAAGAACCCGGCTTGAGATGGATGAAATACAAGGAGGCATTCTCAAGTTCACTCGTCAAGCAATTCATAAATGACAAATCTCCTCGTGACTTACTTGACCCATTTAGTGGTCTTGGTACTGCACCTTTAGTTGCTGCAGGAAATGGCATTCCCTCCACTGGTATAGAAATAATGCCGGTTGGCATAACTGCTGCAACCGCTATAAGTCAAGTTGCAAACGGCATTAGCAGAGATTCATTGCGATCTACAGGCTCTGAGCTTCTCTCGCGAATTGCAAGCCAACAAAATGCTGCTAGTTCGTTTTGCTTTCCTCATGTCAAGATTACCGAGAAAGCTTTCACCAACAAGACCGAACGGGAGCTCGCGCGGGCAAGGGAGTTCATCTCCCAAGTCGACGATCCGACTATTGGTCATGTATTGAATTTCGCATGTATGTCAGTGCTTGAGGAAGTCAGTTTTACCAGGAAGGATGGACAGTTTCTGCGTTGGGACCATCGTTGTGGTCGACAAATGAAATCCCGCGTGAATCTTGGAGAAATAAGTGATTTAACAGTTGCACTGAGTAATAAACTGACGCAAATTGATGAGGACCTACAACGAGTAAAAGATTGCTATGGGAGTGAAAAACCAAATTTTCTCTCTGGTTCCTGTCTGGAGCTTCTCAGGACAGTGCCGAACGACAGTGTAGACCTGATTGTCACTTCCCCTCCATATGCGAATCGATATGACTACACCAGAACTTATGCACTTGAACTTGCTTGGCTGGGATTAGATGGAACTGCTTTCGCGAAGTTAAGGCAGCAACTGCTCTCAGCTACCGTTGAGAACAAACCAAAACTCGAGTGGCTCCGAGACATGTATGGAGAGAGATTTCGGGTCCACGAAACCATGTTCACAGAACAACAAGCTTTAGCTGAAGTTTTAGGAAATCTAAACAAGAGAAAGGACGAACTGAGTAATCCTCACATTGTTAGATTGATTGAAGGCTACTTCGTAGAAATGGCTGTGGTGGTATCTGAGATGGGCAGGATTCTTCGCCCCGGAGGCACTGTGTTTATGGTAAATGACAATGTCCAATACTATGGCGAAGAACTACCAGTTGATTGTATTTTGTCTGACTTTGCCGAGCAATCTGGATTAGAGTGCAAGACCATCTGGAAGCTTGCAAGAGGAAAGGGAAATTCCAGTCAGCAAATGGGTAAATTCGGTCGTCGCGAAATTCGAAAATGCATTTACGAGTGGATCAAGCCGTGAGCGCAAAAGAACGTGCCATGATTAGATATCTAATCCGTTCCTACGTGTTGTAATCAAGAAATCAATTGAATACTACTTAGAACTATCTGACTCTTGCTTCACGGTATACGGTTCATCTTCTGCTACAAAATCCTGTTCGTCTAACGCACCTTTAACCCACAATTTCATACTCTCAGTGGTGAGAAGTGTGTCTTGTAATTCCTGAATATCGGAGTATTCTGAGACATAGCCATAGGTCTTGAACCTCGAATTCACAGGCGTGAAGAATGCATCAGCTGCTGAATATTCGCCAAAGATAAAGGGTCCGTGACTACCATATGTCTGTTTTGCCTCTACCAATAATTTGGACAGTTCATCGATCTCTTTGAGGCACTGTTCGGTGTGCCCAAATCCTTTGTAAGACGCTCGAATGTTCATGGGCATTGCTTCACGGAAATCCTGAAAACCTGAGTGGAACGCCGCCATGAGTGAACGCGCTCGAGCCCGAGCGAGAGGATCTTTCGGTAGAACATTTTTCTCTGGAAAAAGCTCGTGGATTCTTTCCACGATTGCAAGGCTATCGTAGGTCACAACGCCGTTTTTAGGCGCACCCTCCCAGAGAACTGGCACACGTCTTGTAGGAGAGAGAGCCGGTAGTTCAATCTCCCATTCTGTCGTGTTGAACTTGATTTGAATCTCTTCAAATGGAATTCCTAGCTCCGTTAGGAGTAGCCACGGTCTGGCGGACCATGAAGAGTAATTCTTGTTTGCGATAACGAGGTGAAGCGCTGTTTCACTCATTGGATTGAAGTCATGACGTTGATTGTGAAAGCGTCAAAATTTAGCACGGTTCACTGATCAAAGTCAATCATCCCAGGTACTACAAGCTGGTCGAACTCGTTCCACTAAAACTAATCCCGCATCCAGCGACCAACATAGTCTTGGATCTCCATTTTCCCGATTGACCCACAATCATTCTTAGATGACTCATGGCTCGCTAAGTCAGAAATCTGCAAGGTTTGGTAGGGATCGAAAGCATCAATCATTACAGCCACCTCATTGGTCTTTGTATTGGACTGATTGAACATGTTGAGCTGAGCTTTAGATTGAGGACCATGAGTAAATCCAGCTGGATGAAATGACATGGTTCCAGGTTGAATCCCGTCCCGGCTGAAGAATTCTCCGTCGTGATAAAAGATCACTTCATCCACATCTTCGTTACTGTGGAAAAACGGTACCTTGAGTGCGGTGTCATCGGTCTCGAAGGGGCGTGGTACGAACGTACTAACCATTAGTCGATCGGTCTCAAAAGTGGCATGTACACTTGGAGGTAAGTGAACCCTATGGCTATTCACCGGCATGATGTCGCGAACATTTAATCTCACCGGTGCGAGGTCGCCAACCCAACCGATAGCATCCAGTGGGTTATACGAGTAGTCAATGTAAGACTGTTTACCGAGTCGCTTGACTATTACTCGATATGCACGATCTTCTTGTGCTTGAAATTTATCATCCAACTTTGGTATATCGAGTCGTGCGGGATCGAACAACGCATGGTGACCTAGTAAGCCTCGGTCTGGGATTCTGACTCGTTGACCGGTAGTCTCGATAACAAGGATGTGGCAATCCTCCTGAGTCTCGATTCTCCACATTGTGCCTTTTGGCATGACGAGATAATCGCCTCTTTCGATCCTCAGATGACCGTAGTCACAGAACATGTCTACATTTCCTTGGTGCAGGAAGAAAATCATGTCTCCGTCGCTATTCCGACTCAGGTGTGAAGATGATTTCTTGGAATGCCAGTACGTCACCGTTGACGAACGACTTGAAAGAATCGGCGGCACATCGAAAAGATGATCTACTGCAGGACTATTAGCGAGCTGCCATGCTTGTGGTTTTAGATCTCCCTCAAAACCAATCCAGTCGGTAGGTGGTCTACGGTGGTAGAACTGAGCACTCGGACCATTAAATCCTTCGCGCCCAACTTCTCGTTCAAACGTATTTGGCGGTAGACCCCTGTGTGCCTGTCTTGAAACAACGCCTTGTTGCCAACGTGGACTAATGGACGGCATCGACAACTCCTCGATTTACTTGGTCTCTTTCAATCGACTCAAACAGAGCTTGAAAATTACCTTCACCAAACCCTACGTTACCTTTGCGCTGAATGAGCTCGAAGAACATGGGTCCGACTACGTTGTTGGTGAAAATCTGTAGAAGGAAGCCCTCCTCAGTATTGCCATCAAGCAAGATGTTCTCTCTTCTCATACTCTCTAGGGACTCATGATGGGTTCCTACACGATGTGCAATGGCATCGTAATACGTACCTGGTGTGGACTGAAAGTCACCACCCTGCCAGCGGTACTGATTCACTGCCTTGAAAATGTCAGTCGTGTGAAATGCAATGTGCTGAACGCCGTCACCCTTGAATTCGTCGAGAAATTCCTTGATTTGAGATTTTTCGTCTGTCGGTTCGTTTAGAGGGATCTTGATCAGACCATTGGGGCTTTTCAGTGCAGTGCTCCGTAGCCCGGAAAATTGCCCTTGAATATTGAAGTGCTGTAGCTCTTCGAAGCCAAAAAGTCGCTTGTAAAAATCCACATGCCGATCAAGTGAACCTGCTTGCACATTTTGAGTGACGTGGTCAATTTGATTGATTAACCCTTTGACTTTATTGAATTTCGACATGTCAAGATCGAAATCTACGTCGTAGATTGTGTGTTCACCATATCGGTCAACTAGGTAAATTAGAGTGCCACCAACGCCCCTGATCGCAGGTATGGTTAGCTCCATAGGACCAACCGGTTCCTGAACGATTTCTACCCCTAATGATATGGCTGTCCCGACCGCATCGATCACATCATCCACGCGAAAAGCAACGGCGTAGGCGGAGGGTCCATGCTCGGCTACAAACTTAGACGCAATGCAAGTTTGCTTGCCTCGATTCAAAATGACATTTATGTCGTTTTGCTGAAATAACGCAACATCCTTGTGTTTGTGTTTTCCAACCATCTGAAAGCCAAGACTCTGTAAACAGACCTGAAGATCTCTTGTATCTGTCGTAGCAAACTCAATGAATTCCAGGCCGTGTGTTGCAATGTATGCCATCGTGGTTTATCCTTGTTTTGAATCCAGTACAATCAATAGTAATAATTGTAATTAGTTTCAAATGAAACTAAATAGCTCAACTTTAAAACTAAGCGAATTTCTACCTTATAGGTTGTCGATTACGTCCAACCTAGTGAGCCGCTACATTGCATCGGCTTATTCAGAGCGGTTCGGCTTGACCATTCCGCAATGGCGAGTCATCGCGATCCTTGGAGAAGGTATCGAGCAGACGTCTAAAGGACTGGTCGATCTCACCAAAATGGACAAAGTTGCCGTATCTCGAGCAGTAAGTCAGCTAGTCACTAAGAAGCTCGTTAGACGCATTGCTGTTCAAACTGACGGAAGACTCGCATTGGTTCGGTTAAGTAAACAAGGCAAGGATCTATACGAAGAAATCAGTCCTCTGGCGTTGGACCTTGAAAGGAAGTTGCTAGATCAGCTCTCGGATCAGGAGATCCAGGATTTGCACAAGATTTTGGACAAACTTGGTCACTCTGTACCGGAGATTCAGGTGTGAGTCGACAAATCGAGACGGATATTTCTGCATATCATGTGGAAATTCTGAGCGCACTTAAGGAAATCGGTAATCCAAGTCTCGCGAAACACATGCCTGAGGATCGCAGGTCGTTGCTGATGTATTGTGGGGTGCGCGTGCCAGATAGGCGACGCAGGGTAAATGCTGGATTTTCGTTTACAGGTAAGAGCGATGGAAAAGTCTTAGAGATTTGGGACCAACTCTGGAGAAACTCTGATAACGGCGATGTGATGTTCTGTGCTCTTGATCACTATCGTGATCGTGTACGAAAGAGTGTCGATGCGAACTGGTGGCCGGTCATGCGCAATTGGATTCACCGAGTAGAGAACTGGGCTCATGCTGATGAGTTAAGTTCGATTTACTGTAGGTTCTTTGCCGCCGATATTGCGGCATTGTTGCCTCAAATACGAGCATGGATTGAGACAGATGAGCTATGGATCCGAAGAGTAGGGTTGGTCAGTTCAATTCGATACACTGGCAAAAATTCAGTTTTTCTGGATGAAGCTACTGCGTTTGATTTACTCCGACCAGCGTTAGGTGATGATCGTTATTACATACAGAAAGCACTCGGCTGGGTGCTACGAGAACTTAGAAAGGCATATCCACAGAAGACAGTTGATTATTTGCTGACGCACTCGGCAGATATCGGCAGTATCGCATTTTCTCGCGCGATTGAACATATGTCGAAAGAAGACATCAGAAAGATGAGGCAGTCTCGGACTCAAGCATTGAATAAGTCTGGGTGACTCAAGGTTTTGAGTAGTTCTGATTCTTCCCAAGACGACCACACGAGTGAGTTAGATTGTTCTGGTTTGATTTATTTTTCAACTCAAGAGATTTAGTGATTTTGGAGACTTGACAATGGGAAGGAATTACATTTTTGCAGCTTTACTGTTCCCACTTCTAGTTCTTCCTGCATCTGCTCAGGAGACTGGTGTAAGCGAGATGGAAAATACATCCGAGTCGATGATTGAGACGATGATCGTTGTCGGGTCTCGAACTCAAAATAGGTCGTCAGAAGAGATGACCGTACCAGTTGATACGCTCGATCAAGAGTTATTGGGATCTCAATCCTAGATGCTTGAAGCCCTGACTTCAGCTATACCCTCTTACAACGTTGGGAGAGAACCGATCAGTGACGCAGCGACGTTAATGCGACCCGCGAATATGAGAGGTCTTCCATCTGACAGTACGCTGGTTCTGGTAAACGGTAAGCGAAGACACCGTGGGGCTGTAATAGGTGAATTTATTTCAGGTATCAATAAAGGTGCTCAAGGGGTAGATATCAATCCACTTTCTGGAATTGCAGTTAAGCGAGTAGAGGTGTTGAGAGATGGTGCATCCGCACACTATGGTTCGGACGCGATCGCAGGAGTCCTGAATTTTGTACTAGAAGATGATCCCAACGTCCGCAAAATGGAAATGCAATACGGCTATACGTACGAAGGTGACGGTGAGCAACTTCGTATGTCAGGTGCCTATGGCATGTCGATCGGTGATCAGGGTTTCCTAACTGCAAGTTTGGATATGCAAGATCAGGAACCAACCGTTCGTTCTTCTCAAGATCCACAGGCGATTGAGTTGGTAAGGAATGGTTTCACCAACGTTGACGATCCTGTCGTTAAATGGGGCTCTCCTGAAGTCAAGGACAACTATAAGTTCATTCTGAACGGTGCAGTCCCCATGGAGATGGGAGAACTTTACGGGTTCAGCAATTGGGCGACACGGGATGTCGACGGCAGTTTCTTCTTCCGTAATCCGAACACTAGGCAGAATGTCTTTGTGATTGGTTCTGGCGCAAACGCGCGTAGATTGGTGGCAGACGTTGGCGGTCAAGGGTGCCCAGAGGTCGTTGTAGGAGATGCTCTAGCAAGTAATGCAGATCTACAGAATCTGATTAGCGACCCGAATTGTTTTGTTTTCAACGAGTGGTTTCCAGGCGGTTTTACACCTAGATTCGGTGGTATTGTCAACGATCGCGGGTCGACTTTTGGTTGGCGAGGTCATCTTCCAGAGGATGAGTACCACTTCGACTTCAGTATTTCTCTTGGACGTAGCCAGGCAATCTATGAGATTCATAATACCGTCAATGCATCGTATGGACCAAGTTCCCCTTCTGATTTCTATCTAGGAGAGGCAATTCAGTCCGAGCAACTCATCAGTTTTGAGTGGCAAACTGTGACCGACATTGATAAGGCATCTGATATGAACATCGCGTGGGGTTTCCAATATCACCGAGAGGGTTACGAAATCGTTCAAGGTGACGAAGCATCTTGGCGAAGAGGACAGTACGCAGATGCCGGATTTTCAGTAGGTTCTAATGGGTTCCAGGGTTACAGCCGGGACGTGGCTGGTGATTTTTCTCGTTATAACCTGGGTGCCTACGCAGAGTTCGACTTGGAATGGACGGAGGATTTGCTACTGAATCTAGCGGCTCGGTACGAGGATTTCAGTGATTTCGGTGGTACGTTGAATGGGAAATTCTCAGGAAGGTATCAAGTCAGACCAGATATGGCGTTGCGTGGATCGGTCAGCACGGGTTTCCGAGCTCCATCCGTAGGACAAAGTAATCTCCGTCGAACGTCTACTGGTTTCAGTGGTGGTCAATTGGTCGAGCAAGTCGTATTGCCACCAGACCATCCTGTCTCTGTTTTGAAAGGAGGGAAGGCTTTAGAACCAGAAAATTCTGTGAATGGCTCTTTGGGTGCGGTATTCGGAGCTGGAGATTTCAATTTCAGTCTTGATTGGTTTTACGTTGCTGTCTCAAACCGGATATCTCTCATTGGACTGAATCTGTCAGAAGAAGACAGGAATCGCTTACTGTTCGCAGGAGTAACTGGTGTAGAAACCGTGACTCGAGTGAATTTCTATGTAAATGACTTTGATACTTCTACGATAGGGGTGGACTTCGTCGCGGAAACGACTCGAACACTGGGAGATGGTCAACTAGATCTCTCGTTCCTTGTGAACGGAACATTTACGGAGGTTACCTCGGGATTCATAGATTCCTCTCTGGATGAGATAACTGCCCGAGAAATTGAGGATGCCCTGCCTGATTATCGATTCAACGTTACTGCTCGTTATTCTCAAGACAAATGGTCGACGCAAGCCCGGATCAACTACTATGGCGATGTCTACGAACTGCTGTTCACGGATCCAACACTCGGCATTGAAACCGATGCGTTGGCGGTCATCGATGTGGAGATCACTTATCGATTTAATCCAACCGTGAACGTGACAGCAGGCTTACGTAATGTGCTTGATACACGCCCAGACAAGCATCAGTTTGCAAATGCGTATGGGTTTCTAGGTGCCGATTATCCGTTATCCCATCCGGCTGGTTTCAATGGTGGAAGTTTCTATGTTCGAATAGGTTTGGATTGGTAGTACCGTCCGTAGGGGTTGGACCAGAATAGAAGAACTCCTGCAGATTAACCCAACCTAGGCATGACCTCATCTACAAATTGGATGAATGATCGATTGCTTAGAGGAGCTGCCATGAGGTAGTTAAGCGGGAGTGTTTCCTCCAGTTCTATGAGTTGGTCAGCTACGCGTTCTGGGCATCCATATATGACGCACCCATTCACGTATTCATCAAGTCTTTCTTCTGGAGTCTTAGCTTTCTCGTGCGTAGTGCCAGAGCTCTGATTGAAATAGCTTCCGAACATCCACTGAGAACCGTTGTAGGCGATTTGCTCCGCGGCTTCATCTGTGTCTGCAATGGCTAACAACCGTGCTATAGGAGTGTCTTGACCGTTTAGTGAATGATTGTTGTTTTGTAGTTCCTGTTGGAAGACCTCGTACTTTCTTTTGATCTCTTGGTGGGAAGAATGAGGATCCATTAAGATGGCGAGCCCGTGTTTTCCAGCCCATCGTACCGCGTCTTCACTAGATGCAGCCATCCAGAAGGGGATAGGGTCCTGTAGCGGTTTAGGCAACACTTCTACGTTTTCAAAGGAATTGAATTTTCCCTGATATGAAAAAGGACCGTCCTGCCACGCCTTCAGCACAATCTCTACGTTCTCTCGAAATTTGGGATAGCTAGTTTCTCGATTGACATCGAAAACTTCCATTTCAATCTTGTCAAAACCTCTACCGGCACCCCAGTTTACTCGGCCACCTGAAAGTTGGTCGAGTAGGGCAACTTCCTCAGCCAGTCTTAGAGGATGATAGAAAGCGGCTAAAGATACAGCGGTACCTATTCGAATATTCGTCGTCCGGTCGGCAATGTGCATGCCCATGATATGTACGGACGGACACACGCTGTAGGTCGAAAAGTGGTGTTCTGCTAACCAGACTGCATCGAAACCGTTCTGATCCATGATGTTAACCCGATCAAGAGCTCTTCGATAGACATCTGACAACTCTCCGCGACGACTTGGCCAACTGAAAAACTGCAACACTCCGTACTTCATTTTCTGTCAGCAACCTTTCGTTCGGTGGCGATGATCTCAGATTCAATTAACCCTTTGATTTCTTGCGGACTTAATTCAAGGTACGTTTCGAGCACTTCGATCGAATTTGCACCTACTTCGGGTGCCTTATTAGGCGCGAGTTTATCTTCTTCGGCGATTTGGATGGGGCTCATGATGGTCTGCTGATAGTCTGGGTCATCCGATGCGGTTGGGACGATGACTTCGTTTATTTCTAACTGTTGATCCGTGACAACCTGTGGCATAGATTTGACTTGACTGTGTGTCACTTGATTCTCAATTAGTCCAGTAACCGCTTGATCTATGGTCATTTCAGCAAATCTCGCGTCCAAAATAGCGACAACTTCCACCCGATTCACGATGATGTCTTGAAGGGAGCTAAATCTGGGATCCTCTGAAAATTCGTCTAAATCCAATGCTGTCATTAGCTTTGACCATTCTTTAGAAACATTGACTATGGACAACAGGACACTTTCGCCGTCTTTCGTGCGATACACTCTGCCGAACGGATAACTCGAACCCTGTTGCCTTCTCTCACTCAAATCCACGCCGGAGAGCACGCCTTGCAATCCCATGCCGTTGGACCATACACCGTTGGCGACCAAGGAAGTTGAGACATAGCAGCCTTGGCCAATTCTCTCACGTCGATAAAGCCCAGCACAAATTGCGCTAAACAAGGACATAGATGTGGCATGGTCACCCATACCTGGCGCAGACACCGCAGGTTCGCTGCCTTGTGCGCGAACGAATTCCATCAGACCTGAGCTTGCCCACCAGGCGGTCGCGTCGAAAGCTCGTTTTCTTACATCCGGACCGTCTTCACCGTAGCCTGTAACGTGGGCGAAAATGATTTGGTTGTTAAGAGCACGGATGGTTGAGTATTCCATCTCGTATCTCTTCAGGTCATCGCCTATGAAGTTAGTCAGAAATACGTCAGCTTGTTCAGCGAGTCGATGCATGATTCGACGTCCTTCAGGTTTCTTTAAATCGATCGCTATGCTGTGTTTATTCCGCGAGGTCAGTAACCAGTTGTAGTCGACGGGCCACGCGCCTTTCAGCGTTCTGTAGCGATCGCCTTCGGGCGGTTCGATTTTGATAACGGTTGCACCATAGTCTCCCATGACGGTGGCGGCACCAGGACCAGCAAGGAAAGAGGCTGCGTCAATGACGAGCAGATCTTCAAATAAGTAGGTAATTACGCAACTCCTTGTCAGCTATTGGTCGGTTGGGAATATGGGGCAAATCAGAATACTCGAATGAGCGAAATAATGGTAAACCTTAAAAACTGACTAGGGCAGTGTTAGGGCGAACAAAATTGGGTACCGGTTCTGGTTGGTAGGTGAGAACAGTTAGTTGCAGACAAAACAGCCGTTGATCTGACGGTGATTTCATGGGTGGAGACACGGTTAAGAACGCTACGAACCATATTTATCGGAAAACTCATAACCTCATTTATTTTGCGCGGATTCATTTCCGTTATCGAAAATCCATGGAATCTCAAAGGTCTGAAAGCGTTTACTCTCATACAATAGCAGACTGACAAAACCTGTCACTTTTTACCTTTTTTTACGATATTCAAGGGATTACACATGGCGAAGTACGACGCACAAGCTGCTTTACCTAACGGAGAACCTGGCGCATGGGGAACTCCTGTGACAATTCGATACGATCAGAGAGACGTATTGTTGTACGCAGTAGGAATTGGCTTGAGTGATCTACGTTATGTGTATGAAGGACACCCTGACTTTGCAGTATTTCCAACGTTTTCAATCCGTTGGGGCGGCGCAGGTGCACCAGTGAACCCAGATCACATTCCACACTCACCAGGTCCATTGAACATAGATGCCGAGAGATACTTGGAAGTACTGGCACCTTTGCCAACTAAAGGCGAAGTTTCCGTTAAATCGAGATTAGTCGGTGCACATCCAAGAGGAAAAGGTGCCGCGTTCTGTGAATACGAGTCGATCGTCAGCGATGCACAGGGCAATGAGTGCATCCGGCTTGTCAACGGTTCCTTCCGACGCGGAGTCGCAGGGTTAGGAGACATTGAGCCCTTTGAAGGATCAGGAATCACTTACTCACAGAAGATAACGCTTCCCGATTCACTGGCAGATGTGGAAATAGCTCGGGAAGTACCTCTGGGTCAGGCACATGTGTACAGACTGTCCGGTGATTACAACCCACTTCACATTGATCCAGATTCTGCTAAATTTGGCGGATTCGAAGCGCCAATTATGCATGGTTTGTGTACTTTGGGATTCTGTTCCCAATTGCTCTTGCAAGCTATTTGCGACGGTGACCATGCAAGATTCAAGAAAATCAAACTGCGGTTTTCAGCACCTGTATATCCAGGTGAGAAGCTCATGGTTCGTGGATGGCACCGGTCTCCAGGACGCACGGATTTCGAAGCGAGAGTTGGAGATCGGGTTGTGGTCTCCAACGCTTATTTTGAATGGCGCGAAAGCTAGTTAACTCCAATACCGATCAAAATTGAGGTTAGAGTAGGTCTCTAACTCGACTAACGCAAAGAGTAGGTCAAATGTATCCAGGTAAATATGCTCGTGAGTTTCCTGAGAAAGCTGCTGCTATCCACAGCATCACCGGCGAAACAGTCACTTATCAGCAATTGGATGAGAACTCCAACCGGTTGTCCCAGTTCCTGTATGACAGTGGTCTACGTCGTGGCGATCACATTTCCATCTTTATGGATAACAATCTGAAATATTTTGAGATTGCGTGGGCTGCTTTGCGATCGGGGTTGTATCTCACGACTATCAATCGATACCTTACTGCACCTGAAGTCTCCTACATCGTCCAAGACAGTATGTCGAAGTGCTTGGTTACAACGAGTGTGTTATCAGAGGTAGCAGAAAATCTAATTACCGAATCGGAGTTTGCAGATTGCACTCTCAGATTGATGTGCGAAGGGACGATAGCAGGTTGGGATTCCTATGAAGATACTTTGAACTCAGCCAGTCCAAAACCGTTGACCGATCAGTGGTTAGGAAGTACGATGCTGTACAGTTCGGGAACGACTGGAAAGCCTAAGGGGATTTTGCGACCTCTACCCCCTATTAGGATCACTGATTTTGACGACGATATACCCATTCTGGGCGCTTACGGCTTTGGCCTGGACACTGTATATTTGTCTCCAGCGCCTCTATATCACGCCGCTCCATTCGCGTTTACCAATCAAGTCCACAGACTTGGTGGAACTAATGTTGTGATGCCTCGCTTTGATGCTTTAGAGGCATTACGTTGCATCGAAGAGTTTTCGATTACACATAGTCAGTGGGTGCCTACGATGTTTGTGCGGATGCTGAAATTGACTGACGCAGAACGTTTTCAATACGATCTGTCATCTCACAAGGTCGCGATTCACGCGGCGGCACCGTGTCCAGTAGACGTGAAAAAACGAATGATTGAATGGTGGGGACCCATCATTGAGGAGTACTACGCCGGAACCGAAGGTAACGGTATTACTCGTATCGGCAGTGAGGAATGGCTTGAACATCCTGGCACCGTAGGTAAATCCGCAGCAGGTCCTATTCATATTTGTGATGAAGAGGGTAATGAATTACAAATAGGTCAATCTGGAATTGTTTATTTCGAGCAGGAGCAGATGTCGTTTGAGTATCACAATGCGCCTGAAAAGACAAAGGAAGCACAACACCCTATCCATCCTAATTGGTCTGCTCTCGGTGATGTTGGATATTTAGACGAAGATGGCTATCTCTATCTAACGGACAGAAAGACTTTCATGATCATCTCGGGCGGAGTAAACATCTATCCCCAAGAGATTGAGAATGCATTGATCATGCATGACCAGATACTGGATGTTGCAGTTTTCGGTGTTCCGAATGAGGACTTCGGTGAGGAAGTCAAGGCAGTTGTTCAACTCGCGGAAGGAATCGAGGGTAGTGCTGATCTTGAACAGGACCTGATCGCGTTTGCACGAGAGCATCTTGCCCATTACATGGTTCCAAGAAGCATCGATTTCATCGATGAGCTACCACGTTTACCGACAGGCAAGCTCTACAAGCGAATTTTGAGAGATAAATACTGGGGCAAACACGATTCAAGGATTATTTGAATTGTTGCTTGTCTTAGGTGAATTTTCGGAGGTGACTATCGAATTCTTGCGCTCTTGGATTTGTTGTGGTACTGAAATTGACACGTTCAGAATGACTGATAGAAGCTAAAAAAATACAATTCGTACAGATAATGCAACTTACTGGAAAACTGGGTTTTGTCTCCCGGTACGAATTGCTTCCTCCTCGTACACTAATATAGGCGGTTAGCCGAACCAAAAAATGAACCTTCGTGAACTTCGACCTATCGGATATAGATAACCATGGCTCTTGTATCTGTCAAGCCTAAAACGTTAGATTGGGCGGTTCGAGAGTCTGGTTATACGCAGAAGGAAATCGAAGAAAAGCTCAAATTTCCACTAGGGTCCATTGCAACTTGGGTGGGAGGTGACGAAAAACCCAATCGAACCCAATTCAAGAAGCTTGCCAATTTACTTAAGAGACCAGATGAAGTCTTCTTCATAGACCCGCCACCAGTTTCGATGGAGCCAACTGTGTCAATGAGATTTGCATTCGGCACATCCACTAGAAGAATGTCGCCAGAGGAGAGGGTAGCGATTCGAGATTCCTACTGTATCGGTCGATTCATTGACGGAATTCGAAGTGATCTAGGTCGCGTGCGTTGTGATCTACCCGTGGTATCGACAAATGAGGATCCTGAAGAAATTGCAGAGAGTATCAGAACGGAGTTTTTTCAAGTTTCAGTAACAGATCAAATGTCACTTGGCTCCCCCTCGCTAGCTTTTAAGTTCTGGCGTAACGAAGTTGAACGTTTGGGTCTTCTAGTGTTCCTGTATTCCTTAGGAGAGAATTCAAGTAGAGGCTTTTCGTTCGCGTCAAACAAACCGTTATTGATCGGAGTTAGCACGACATGGCATCCTACTGTTCGTATTTACACTTTATTTCACGAGCTAGGCCATGTAGTGACCCAAACTAGCTCTTCGTGTGTTGAGGAACAGGTGCACCAACCATCACTAGATCCCATTGAAAGATGGTGCGAGAAATTTGCGGCTTCTTTTCTCATGCCACGCAAGGAACTGCTGACAGTCTTAGATCAAAAACACAGGAGTGACCCACTCCGATTGGCTACATGGATGTCCAACAAGCTGTACGTAAGTCGAAAGGCTGCTCTACTGCGTTTAGTTGAAATTGGCTTGGCAAAATGGACAGATTTACGTCGATTGGAGTCTCGATACGAGAAGAGGCAGCCGGGTGGGCGTTACGATCCATCACAAACTAGAACTAGGAAAGTCGTTAGACATCATAAATACGGTAGTTGCCTATCAGATGTTCGCCAAGCATATGAAATAGGTATTGTCAATGAATCGGACATCAGGGATTATCTCGTGATGCTACCAGAAGAGTTGTAATGAAGTGGATACTTTTGCTGAACGGATTTGGGTTCTCGACACATCTGCTCTAATCGAAATAAAGCAACTACTAAATCCCGAATATCGTAGGCAAGTTTTTGAAGAGTTGACCAAGGTTTGCAATGACCGAAGAATTCTCTACCCGATCAAGGTCTTAAAGGAACTTCAGGAAGTCACAAAAACTGGAGTAGTAGATTTGCCACTGGCTTGGGCAAAGAAAAATCAGGATTTAGGTTGTAGATTGGGAACTTGCGACGAAGAACTAGAAACGGTTCGTAATCATCCGATTGCTCGATTCACTCCAGAAATGACGAAACTGAAGAATGAACGGGATGCGGACCCATATATACTCGCAACTGCATTGAAGTTGAAATCGCTCGGTGAACATCCGGTCGTTGTAACCCAAGAATCGAGGAAGCAAATCCCGCAAGTTCCATTGAATATTGCCGCGGGTTCACTGGGTTTTCCATCTATCCATCTTTATGCGCTACTGTTAGAACTAGGTGTCTGGCAAGACCAGTTCATAAGCCCACACAAGTAAGCCAGTCGCCTACAGTCAGTGAATTGACCAAAGTACTCCTACCTGATTAGACGTTGCAGGTCAAGCTAGGACTAGGCTAAACTGCACTTTGGATGTTGTTTTTACCTCTTACTCACATGCAAGAAATTGAGCATTTCGCACAACGATTTTATCGTAGTAGGAATTTACTTAGTATATAATTGTTGATATATGTGATACGGGAATATTTTTGCGGAAATTTTCAATAAAGTCACAAAACAATTACAATTTGAACTGAAGATAGACGTGAGTTTTTTCGTATTGACCAATACTGTGTTATCCCATGCGAAATGTGCTGGGACTACACATAGTGGAGAAGATCACCTAGATGTATGGTCATATTTCAGACAAGAAATTCACCTATGTCAGCGCTTACACAGGTCGACTGTTGGAGATGGAGACTAGCTGTGATGAGACCAACCAGAATTCATGCCGTTAGGGGTCAACTACGTCTTGGGCGGCAGACCCAGCCGTGGAAGAAAACCCTAATAAAACATCAATAGATAGCAAAAATGGAAACACCAAATCCTGAAGAGCAACCCATACTGCACACGCCGTGGGAAGAACCAACAAGCCACTATAAAGTCGACCAGCACTCACCTCTTGAGTTGCCAGTGTATACCAAAGGTCGTCGACCGAGCCAACCGAGTATTGCGGATATCGGTCGTAAGAATACAGAGAAAATCGTATCACAGCACGATGAACCTTATGCGACAGTCAATGAGATAAGAGACTATGTTTCTGAGTGGCGCGAAGATGGTTTTAAGGGGACGCGAGCGCAAAAGCTTCTAGCACGTTGGGTAGACGAAGCGAACGACCCTTACAGTGACACTCCTACATATTTTTGTCAGAGAGAAGCAGTCGAAACGATTATGTGGCTACTTCGCGACTATCAAGATGACCAATTACGCAGGATTCGTGGGCGCTTGCGCGAAGTCAATGCCACATGGAACGAAGGCATAAATCGGCTTGCCGTCAAAATGGCAACAGGCGCAGGTAAAACCAGAGTCATGACCATGTTGATTGGCTGTCTTGAGAAGATACATCCAGAAGGGTGCCATGTTGTCATTATCAATCCAAACTTAACCGTTCAAGATCGATTACAAACGATCAAGAGAGATGTCAGACGTTCCGACATCGTACCTCATCGGGACAATTCTCTAACCCAAGCAACAATTCACATTCTCAATTTCCACAAGTTCCGTCAGAACGAAGAGACCTTTTCAGGCCTCGGTTCGCCTCCTTCAGGTGTCGAACGGAGGGTCCTCGGTACGGTTGTAAAAATAGAAACCCGAAAATCAATGCTAGATCGCTTGCTGGATGAGGATTCCGACCGCCTTCCCTTATACGTATTTCAAGACGAGGGACATCACTGTCGAAGACGAGGCGAGCAAGCTACGTCGGGCGACATGAAGGGAGATGAGTTAGACCAGGAGGGACAGTGGTTTAGCGCTTTGGTGATGCTTCGAGCAGAACGCGATTTACGCGCGGTCATTGATTTCTCCGCCACACCCGCATATCTTAAAAAGCCTCGCGGATTGAACACGGCGGTTTTTCCATGGGTTGTGAGTGACTTCGGAATCGAGGATGCAATAGAGGCTGGAATCTGTAAGATCCCAAGACTCCCTATTTCCGAGGAACTAGATGACGTTGAGTCGGGTATCTCAAATCTATATCGCCACTGCATCGATGATCAGAAGCAAAAGCCAAAATGGGGGGAGGAACCACCTCAAGAAGTAAAGGCTTTGATGCGAGCTCTCGCAGGAGATTGGCGAAAAAATCGCTTAAGCGCTTACCAGTCTGCGGGAAGGGTGCCCGCCGTCATCGTTGTAGTGAATTCCGTACACAACGCGATTGTGCTCTACAACTGGGTATCCGGTTCACCAGGCGACGACGGTTTGTGGCAACCTGGTTCGGTTGAGGAGTTTTCGAACATTGACGAAAGTACCGGTTTTCCGTTACCAATAGAAGATCTACCAACCATCATGGCCCATAGTCGAATAGCCGATGGTGGAGAAGATTTAAACGCACAAGCAAAGAAAATCATAGAAGGTCAGAAAGAGCTAAGAGCACCTGAGACTTCCGAGAAAGAAGCGTCGGAAGTGATTCGAAACATCATCAATACAGTTGGTGTACCTAGCAAACCGGGCGGACGCATCCGCTGCGTAATTTCAGTAGCTATGCTGAGTGAGGGCTGGGATGCAAGGACCGTGACCCATGTCTTCGGTTTTCGACGATTCAACAGCGTGTTACTCATTGAGCAGGTTGTAGGCAGAGCGCTTCGCAGGATTAGTCTAGACACACCAGGCGTGGCTGAATATGCAGAAGTATTTGGGGTGCCTTATCCAGGTTTGCGGAAACGGCGTGGTGAAGAAAGAAACATAGATGAAATACCTACACCTAAGGTAGTGGAATCGCGAGATGAGAAAGCCGACTATCAAATAACTTGGCCGAACATCAAGAATTTAGAAATAACAATCCCGGAGGGTAATCGCTTTCGACTAATTCCTGAACAGGTATCGGATTTCAAACCTGATCTGCCAAATTGGGAGCTTCAAAAGCTACGTAATCCTGCAGGGATTGGCGAAGAAACGACAATTGAATCTACAAACGAACGTGTAGGCAAAATAACTTTCCAGTTAGCCAAGGAATTGGTTGATCTTTGGTTAGGTTCATTGAAATCTTCAAGCGATGAATCTTCCAGTCCTATCTTAAATCGTCGAGGGTTGTTGTTCGTTGATGCGAAACGCGCAATTGACGCATGGCTCAAGCATGAACGGGTCAAAATCAACCGAATTGATCTACTGTCAGATCCTAGTCTTCTTCAAGTTGTGATAGAGGAGGTTGCAAAGTGCTGTGTAAATGAAACTGGTGCTGACTCTGGCCTCAGGGTTGTATTCGATGATGGACCAAAGACAACCACAACGCGAAACGTGAGATTCGAGACTACTTTGAAGGAGTATGTGTATCCGCTTAGGAAGTCACATCTTAATGCGGCGGCTTGTCACTCCGGTTGGGAATCACGAGTGGCAAGAAGCCTTGATACGCATGACTCAATAAAGTCGTGGGTCCGCAATTTTCGACTTGACTGGAGAATCCCATGGTGGGATACCCGCATGGGGAGTTGGCGTGAATATGAGCCAGATTTTGTTGCTTTGATGAATGGTGCAGAAACTCACAATCTAGTAATTGAAGTCAAAGGTCATGAGGATCCAGCCAGTGAGTTGAAGAAACAGGCTGCTGAAAGATGGTGCGAAGTACTTACATCGTCCAAGGACCTAGCGCTTAAAGGACGATGGACTTACGTTTACGTTACGGATCCGAATCAATTTGAAACTCAATTAAATGAAATACTTGGAGAATAAGTGTGAGCGAACAGCAAAGTTACGAACACAAAACCAGTTCGAGTCCCATTAGGCCGACACACGAAACCGGGAGATACATGGACGATAGGGACACTGCGCCTATTGATTACATACCTGAACTAAGAAATTCGAATACACCGAGACTCGCGTGGGATCGAAAACAACCAGATCAAGTCAGCAAGAAAGCAACTCCGCTTTACGTTCACGAAGTCATCGAATCAGAGCAGTTTTTACGGCAACTTCAAAGAGAACCAGACTTAGCCCTTAGTAGCTCGCTTTTTGGCGATCTCGAGGAGGATGCCATCTATGAGTGGTATGAGCACGAGGGAAATTGGACCAATAGGCTGATACATGGAGACTCCGCGCAGATCCTGGCATCGCTCGCGGCAAAAGAACATCTTACCGGAAAAGTCCAGATGGTGTACTTCGATCCACCCTATGGAATTTCCTTCAATTCCACGATGCAGGTCGACGCTTCAAATCGAACTTCGAAGCAAACGAACACGAAAGGACTCTCGCCTGAACCAGAAATGGTTCGTGTGTTTCGAGATACCTACAGGCGAGGAATTCACGACTACCTGGATTCAATACGAGCAAACCTGACGCTTGCACGGTCATTACTGTCGGACGACGGAAGTCTGTTCTTGCAGATAGGATCAGAAAACGTACACCGAATGGCAATCATCCTAGACGAGGTGTTTGGAGCCGAGAACCGCGTCGCGACTATTACCTTCCGTAAAACTGGTGCTTCATCGGCAAGAACTATTTCTGAAGTCGCTGACTACTTACTGTGGTATGCCAAGGACAAGCCGAATGTTAAGTTTCGTAATTTGCATCGACATCACACAACCGAGGCAGAAATTATTGAAGCTATGTCCTTCCACGCGTGCATCGAATTACCTGATGGCAGTGCGCGTTCTCTCACTTCTAAAGAAAGGCTAAGTCCAGAGAACCTTCCCACTGATTCCAGATTATTCCAAAGTATGCCATTGATGTCACAACACCAATCAACAACTGGACGCTCAGAACCTTTCGTTTGGCAAGGGCGAAACTATCAATGTACTAGCAATTCCCATTGGACCGTCGGTCACGAGGGATTAAATCGACTCTCTGAAAAGAACCGTCTTTTCGGTACCTCAAGTGGAGGATTGAACTGGAAAAGATATGACACTGAAGTGCCTGGAACCCGATTACACAACGTCTGGGATGAAAAAAACAGCCCAAATGATCTTCATTACGTTGTGGAGACCGCCGAAAAAGTAGTCGAACGATGCATTCTTATGTCGACAGATCCAGGCGACCTTGTGTTAGATATCACCTGTGGTTCAGGTACGACCCCACTTGTCGCGGAGAGGTGGGGACGCCGGTGGATTGCAACAGACGCATCGCGTATACCAATTGCTCTCGCTCGCCAACGGATTCTGAGTAGTGTTCACGAATGGTGGATTTTGGCAGACAGCAAGGAAGGCCTTAGTCTGGAGTCGGAATACAACAACGAGTCACCAAATCAACCGAACATTAATTCAGTCGATCCCTCAGTCGGATTCGTCTATGAACGAGTTCCGTACGTCAGTGCTGCAACACTTGCATACGATAAATCACCTAGTTTCACTTACTTAGTCGATCGACCTCACAAGAAGAAAGGTGTCAAACGTATTGCATCTCCGTTCACTGTAGAAAGCCTATCGCCTTACAGAACAGTATCAATTGAACAATACGAAAAATTGGTAATGTCAGAAGCGAGTCATGATAGTATTGAGGAGGCTCTGCGGATTTCT